>CAUVFI010000109.1:0-4013 GCA_963551055.1 uncultured Campylobacter sp.
ATAGCTCGTTGCTATCTTTGATGCCTTCGGCTTTTTGTTTGTCGCTGTTTGGAACTGCGAAAATTCCGCCGTTAATTACGGAGTTACCGCCTACGCGTCCCATTTTTTCTAGGATTAGGACTTTATTGCCTTTTTCGGCTGCTGTGATACCAGCTGCTAGTCCTGCAAAACCGGAACCAACGATGACTACGTCCCACTCTTCGTCAAATTTGACGTCTTTAGCATTAACCGCAGCATTTGCGTTTACGGAGCCGAGCGCTAAAGCACCCGCGCCAACTAGGCTCATTTTGAGCAGATCACGTCTTGAAACGTTTTCCATGATATCTCCTTTATTTTACCGTTATACGGTTTTTTTGATGCCTAATTTTACGAGTATTATAGCCAAAGTTAGATAAAAGCAAAATAATATTATTTAAAAATTGTTTTTAAATTTTTAAAAAGCGTCGCAGCCAAAAAGCCGCTTATCGGCTGCTTGCTAGTTCTAAATTTAGTCAAATTCTAAATTTAAATCTCTACATAAAATTTTGTGCGCTATGAGAGCGTGTATCCTGCGCCGGATAAAAGACCCGCAAAAGCAGGTCTTCATTTCTCGCAAAGCTTACCGCATGCGTCGGCGCGGCATCTGCTGCAGTGAGTCATTTGCGCCATTGAGCCGCCGATTAGCCTTCGTATGCTGCGAATTTCTTCGTTTGATGGCGATTTGATATTTGCAAAAGGGGTGTCATGCACGGGGATCATCGCCATACAGTTCATGATATCGGCTTGCCACTCCTTAGCTTTTTCCGCGATTTGCGGGACGTGAGCCATATTTACGCCCGGGATTACGACCGTATTGATCTTAACGATCATGCGAGCTTCTTTTAACTTGCGAATCCCTTCCTCTTGGCGCTCCCCAAGAATTCTAGCGCCCTCTTCGCCGTGATAAATTTTGTTTTTGTGGCGCACCCACGCATAAATTTTGCCGCCTACGCCCGGCGTTACGGCATTGACCGTTACCGTTACGTGGCTTACGCCGATCCGCACGATATCATCCACGTGCTCGGGCAGGGACAGGCCGTTTGTGGATAGGCAAAGTAGGGCGTGAGGGAAGCGGGCTTTACATTTTTCAAAAGTCGCTAGGGTCTTGTCGGCATCGCACATAGGATCCCCGGGCCCTGCGATACCGATGACCGAGATATCCTGTCTAAATTTAAATAGATTTTCCACGTATTCCACGGCCTCATCCGGGCTTTGCACCCTCCCCGTTACGCCGGGACGATTTTCGTTGGCGCAGTCGTAGATGCGGTTGCAAAAATTGCATTGGATATTGCAATGCGGCGCTACGGGAAGGTGCACGCGCCCGTAGGCGGCGGACGCTTTTTTGCTAAAGCAGGGGTGGTTGTCAAAGGAGGGTTTGGCGAAAAAATTCATCAATCTTTTTTCCTTCCGAATTTGATAGCGTCCACGTGGCAAACGTCCATACAATCGCCGCAGTTCGTGCAGTTCATCTCGTCCGGTCTCGTGCCCATTTCGCATTTGCGCAAACAGGCGTTGCAGTTATCGCAGGCATCTGTTTTATAAACGCGAAATATTGAAATTTTACGCAGCAGCTCCATTATGCCGCCGCTCGGACAGGCGAAGCGGCACCATAAATTTGCGACGATCAAGGACGCGGCGATAAGAGCCACGACGACGGCAGTGCGAACCGCCCAGTACCAGTCGGAAAATTTAAAGGACATGATAACGGCGTTGAGATACTCGTCGCTGGTGCGGATAGGGATCATGACGCGAGGATTGCCGTAGATAAAATATACGCCCGCGCTAAGCAAAACGGCTAGAACCATGCCTATTTGCGCATATCGTAGCTTCTTATTGTTTTTTAGCTTGAGCTTAAAGGCGGCAAATTTGCCCAGCATTTGATTTACGAATCCGCCCGGGCAAAGCCAGCCGCAAAAGGCGCGCCCGAGGAAAATAACCAGCACGGGGATAAACAGCCAAAAGCCGAAAAACACGGTCGCGATCCGCCCCCAGCACGTAACGATCGGACAGGATTGGCAGTTTACGAAAGGCACGATAAATGGGCATCTAAAAATCCCGTAATACGCCCATTGTCCGATCGCGCCTATAAAAATCAGCTGCACCAAGCGACGAATTTTAGTTAGCCTAGAGACTTTTTTCATCTTTGCCATATTTACGATACTAAACATCTTTTATACCAAACCTTTCTATGAGTTCAAGCCCACGCGCCGAATGGATGGAGGTAAAGCCGTGCCGCTCGAAAATTTCCTGCCCCTCCACGGAACAGACGAAGTCCGCGAAGTCGTCGGCCAGCTTCTCGTCCTTTACGTACTTCATGATATTTAGCGTAAAGGTAAGCGGCTCGGGCGGGATAAGTTTCTCGTCGATAGGCATATATTCGATCTTGTCTTTAAACCTATCGTGCGTCGTTAGGCGCTTTTCGATTATGGACGCATCGCCCTTGCCATCTACCAGATCGCACATCATGGTGATTACGCACGCTCCGTTGGAGATCATATTTTTCATAACGGGTCCCGTGAGACCTGAATTTTTCAAAATTCCCTTTACCGGTCCGCTACCCGGAGGCGATGCCCTTAGCGGCAGCATCACCCGCACGCCGGGCTCTGCTAGATCCTTCAGATCGCGAATGCCCGCGGGATTTCCCTTCGGCACTACTAAAACGTAGTCGGTAAAACATAGCGGTCTAAAGCGGAGGCTAAGGCCAGCCTTACGCAGTTTTTGAGACAGCTCCAAAACGCGAGCGCCGAAAACCTCCGTCTTGCCTTGCAAGGCTAGCAGCGACTTTCCGAGCGCACCCGCAAAGGCGCCGGTGTACTGGATATTATGCCCCGTTTTGGACTCGTACGCCTGATTTATCTGCGCAAAAGCCTCAGATAAACCTCCGCACGACCAAACCTGCAGCGAATCAGGCTTAAACGGCGTAAAGCCGGCGAGCATCGATTCGGGTCCGGCGATGGCGGCTGCCGCTAAAGCTCCTTTTAAAAAGCCGCGACGAGATTCGTCTATCTCCTTAAATTTCATACAACCTCTCCTTTCTTTGGTTTGTTTTTAAATTTAGAAAATTTTTAATTTTAAAATTTCAAATAAGACCTGCTAAAGCAGCTCTATAAAGGCTTCCAGCCGCGTGCGTATCTGCCCGACATCCTGTTTTGAATAATCGGTCTCTAGCGACATATAGTTCGCTCCCGCTTCGCGGCTCGCCTCTTTGATCTTGTTCGTCTCGATCGCGTAGGTGTGGCAGCCGCTTAGCACGACGTCGATGACGCCGTCTGCTTGATACTCGTGGATAAATTCCTTGATGATATCCGAGCGTGCGTCGTTTTGATACATCACCGAACAGGGGATTTTGAGATAGCGCTCGGCGATATTTGCGACCAAATCGCCCTGCGTTTCTACGTTATTTTTAAAATTTTTCGTGCCGGTGCAGTTTTCAAACGCCACTACGTCGGCGCCGAGATCTTCTATCTGCTTGATGACCTTCTCATATACGCCGCCGCTAGGACAGCCCGTGATGATGATGCGCTTTTTACGTTTGGCACCGCTCATATCCTTTTCGCGCAAGGCTTTGACGTAGGAGCGCAGCATATTTATTTTTTCGCGCTTGTCGTAGATGAAATCGCTCGCAAAGAGCACCTGATGCATCTCGCTGCCGCTAACGGGGCTCGGATTTAGCTTGCCTAGATCCATTAGCTCGTTTAGCGCGTCTCGCTCGTCGTTAAAAAGCTCGATCGTCTCCTTTAGCTTTTCCTCCGAAATTTCGGTGCCGAAGCGCTGCTGCAAGTAGCTCTTAAAATCTCTAAGCTCATGCGTCCAAAGCTCCAAACTGCGCTTGTGCGTCATATTGGGAAGCTCTAAGACATGAACCTCTTTATGTTTGGCTAGAAGCTCGTACATTTTTTTCTTGCCGTCACAGGTCGTCTCGCCCACTACGACGTCGCTAGCGTTCATATAGGGGCATTTTTTCGTAACCGCGTAGCCGTAGCTTGCTTTGATTA
>CAUVFI010000110.1:0-4002 GCA_963551055.1 uncultured Campylobacter sp.
TTATCGGTTTAAAAGTGCGATAGCGTTAAAATGCGCTTAAAATTTCAAAGGATAAACATGCAAATAAAACTTCTAAATTTCACTCCGCTTTGGGTCTGTTCAAATGCGATCCGCACATGCTGGCAGAGCTTCGAGCGCGGCGATTGCGGCGGCGCCAAAGACTTAGCGCTCATTGACCGCGTCGGCAACCAACTCAAGCACTCAAGCACGCTCGAACACCTCTACTACAACTTCTACATCAGCGGCATCTCGCGCGCGCTGCTTCAGGAGCTGGCGCGCCACCGCCTAGCAAGCCTTAGCGTAAAATCCACTCGCTACACTCTCAAAGAATTGCGCGGCGAGGACAGCTTCGCGCAAGGCGATTTCGAAAACGCCGCGCGATACATCGTGCTTACCGGCAACGAAGCGGTCGATAACGCAAGTATCGCGGCTCTTGAAAATCTGCGTGTAATCTTACAAAGCCCAATCAGCCTTGATATCGCCAAATACTGCCTGCCAGAGTGCTACAAGAGCGAGCTTAGCTGGAGCATAAACGCACGCAGCTTGCAAAACTTCCTCGCTTTGCGCTCTAGCAAGGCGGCACTTTGGGAGATCCGCGAGCTTGCGGGTAAAATTTATGACGCGCTGCCGCAGGAGCATAAATTTATATTCCAAAGCTGCATGGCAAGCGGCGAGAAGACGCCTGGCGAGGAGTAGCGAGCGAAGTAAAATTTTGATATAAGGGGCTTGCGATGATAAAACTTACGCAGATGAGAGCGGCTTTTGAAAAAGAGGAGCCGAGCGCGCTTTATCTTAGCTACTTGGGATGGGTGGAGACCTTAATTCCGTTTTGGAGGCAGGCCGTTGCGAGGATCGCGGAGCTAAGCGGCATGGCAAATGAAAAAAGAGATAAGCATCTGCGAGTTATCGACAATTCTTTGCAGCTGATGCAAGCTTGGCGATTTAAAAAGATAAAATACGTGCAAGCAAGAAGAAAAGAGATCGATAGCGCCATAAGTTTTATTCGAAACGGCGCCTTAACGCAGCAGGCATGCAAATACGCCTTTGCGCCGGTCTGTAGAAATTTAGCGAGCATTTTACGCAGCTTTTTATACGTTTCGACTTTCGGCTATTCGGACGAGCAGCTTCCGACCGTATCTGCCCAAAAAATTTACGGCATTGCGCTGTGCCATACCCTCTTTCCTTTCGATACGGGCGATTTTGTGTATTATTTACCGCGCGAAAAATCCATCCATACCGACGACCCCGCCGATTTGGACAACTGGCATTTGATGATGGAGATAGCGGGCGGCGATTTAGGGATTTCTGCGTTGATTGAGCGGCTAAACGAACACGCGTATGAAATTTGGACGAATTACAAAGCGCCGTTTGAATGGAAATACGACGAGGGAGTTTGGAATTTAGAATTTGAGAATGTTTCAAAAAGGCTACACTATGCGGGCTTGCGGGCTTTTACAGGTCTGGGTAAAGCAGAATAAAAAACGCGCAAAATTTAAATCGCTTCTGAAATTTTATTCGCGGGCGGTAAAATTTCTGCTGTCCGATAGGATGAAATTTTAAAATTTTAGCCGAGCGGGCATTCGGTCGCTAAATTTAAACGGGCGTTTTAAACAGACGCTCGTTGCGGCTGCAGCGCTGAAAATTTTAACGGCGACGAGTCGAAAACTGCTACGGCGAGCGATAAATTTAAAGGACGGATCATGAAAAATCTAGCGCTTGTGATGTTTAGCGGACAGACGCACCTCGATTTTGTGGGATTTTACGATTGTATGCTAAGGCTCAAAGCCGTCCGCCCGCAGCTTAAGATGAGGTTTTGCTCGCGCGAGCGGCAGGTTTCGGATAGCGGCGGCCTTACGATCGATGCGGGCGAGATCACGACGGATCTAGGCGGCTTTGATGCGGTTTTTGTGCCCGGCGGTATGGCGACGCGCCGCCTTAAAGACGATGTTGGCTTCATCTCGTGGCTCACGACCGCGCGCTATGCGAAGTATAAGTTTAGCGTTTGCACCGGTTCGCTGCTTCTGGGCGCGGCGGGGTTTTTGCGCGGTAGGCGCGCGACCACGCATCCGTTTTGCTACGATCTGCTGACGCCTTACTGCGCGGACGTGGTGCACGAGCGGCTCGTGCGCGAAAGCTTGCCCGCAGGAGGCGAAATCGTCACCGCAGGCGGCGTGAGCAGCTCTATCGAGCTTGGTCTTTGCGTGATCGAAAAATTCGCAGGCGTCCAGGCGCGAGAGGCTGCTGCTGAGGCGATGGATTATCCGTATTACGGTCTTAGAGGCAAGCTTGCGAGATGAAATTTTAAAGCCGATAAGATCGGCGGACCGGTTTATAAATACCGCAGTAAATTTTAAAATAGAGAGGGGGCAGATTATAATGCAAGCAGTAAATATATTAAAAACATTGTGGAAAGCCATCAAGATCGTCATACTCGCAGCATTGATATTACCGTTTGCGGCATTGATATTGTTTGTTTTGTTTATAGCCTTTCTATTTTCACCCATTAATACGGATTTTTCATATATAGAAAATAAAAATTTGGCTAAATTTGAAGCCTTAACAAATACAAAGGGAGAAACTTTACTTATCTATCGCAAAAAAAGTCCTCCTTTATCGTGTAGTGAAAAAATACAGACTTGTATCTGTTACGCGCATTTTATAAAGGCGGATAAGCCTTTTATTTTGACGCAACAAAAAATGCTGCAAGAGGGCTACGAGTTTGTTTCCAAGTCTGACTGTATAGCTGAAACTACAAATTTGCACGAATTTAAACTATCGTGGGCGATGCCGTCTTATCATTATGCCGGCAGTCGGGAGTATTTGATATATGGTTCGATAAAAAATTTAAATATAACGGCAATAGTGAATGATAAAAGGCGAATATGGCACAAAAAAGAGCACGAATGGGGACAGCCGGACGATTATGATCACGAGGTTATTTTTTATCCGGAACTTAATATAGTTCAAATAAATAAAATGGGGTATTAATAGCGTGCGCTAAATTTACTTACAGCCGATTGATATTGTCGTTGAAAAATAAATTTAAAAGCTTTGGGATAAAATTTAAAAATTTAGACTTTGGTCTTGCGGACATTTATCAAAGTAGATAAAATAACGATATAGTGGGTTTTACATAAAATAGGAGATCACAAAGACAGAATGAAACCGGCTCAAATTTTATCGCTGCTTTCGCATATATCTTTTGTAGCGGCGATCATTTATAGGTTGAAATTTAGAGATAATAACCCGTGGGAGTTCGCAATCGCGCTTTTTGCCTACGCGATTTTGTTTGCTTTTTATCCGCAGACCCTGCTTAACGATGATAAAAAAACGATCGCCCTGCTGCTATTTATGGCGCTTTTGATCGTGATCGTGTAGCGGCGCCTATAAATCGGCGGGATCGGTTGCGGCGCGGGCGATCCCGCCTTTGATTGCAGCGGCGCGTGCGAGCGATACTATTTTTAAAATTTATTGTAAAATTAGGACGTTAATTCATTAAAGCTTAAAGGGCTGGCATGCAGATAAACTTAGACGATGTGAGGATCGAGAGCGGCTGGAAAGAGGCGCTTAGGGAGGAATTTCTAAGCGAGTATTTTGCGAAGATCAAAGAAAATCTACTCGCCGCAAAGGCGCGCGAGATCGTTTATCCACCCGGAAATTTGATCTTTAACGCCTTTAATCTCACCCCGTTTGAGCGGGTGCGAGCGGTGATTTTGGGGCAGGATCCCTACCACAGCGCGCATCAAGCGATGGGGCTTAGCTTTTCGGTGCCGCACGGCGTGCGAATTCCGCCCAGCCTCGTAAATATCTACAAAGAGATTAAGAGCGATCTGGGTATCAGCGAGCCTGCTAGCGGCGATCTGAGCTACTGGGCGAAGCAGGGCGTGCTGCTGCTTAATGCGAGCCTTAGCGTGGGCGCGAACCGCGCGAACTCGCACAGCGGCTTCGGCTGGCAAATTTTCACCGACGCCGTGATTAAAATTTTAAGCGCGAGGCGGCAAA
>CAUVFI010000111.1:0-3994 GCA_963551055.1 uncultured Campylobacter sp.
CGGCTCATCAAGAAGTAAAATTTTAGCCTTCGCGCACAGCGCCCGCGCGATGTAAACGCGCTGTCTCTGCCCGCCGCTAAGCTCGCTGATACGGCACTCTGCAAGGTCTTGCATGCCTACGCGCTCCAAGGCTTGCATAGCTTGCTCGCGCTCGGATTTGGTGTAGAAGCCGAAAATTTTCTTATCTATCAGCCCCATTAAAACGACTTCGAGCACGCTGATGGGAAAGCTTTTGTTTATCGCTATAAACTGCGGCACGTAGCCCATTTGCGCTCTGGCAAGCGCGGGCGATCTGCCTAAAATTTCGATCGTGCCCGAGCTTGGTCGCAGCAGCCCCAAAAGCAGCTTCAAAAGGGTGCTTTTGCCGCCGCCGTTGGGCCCGAAAATTGCTAAAAAATCGCGCAGCTCGTAGCTTAAGCTTATATCTTTTAAAATTTCGCGTTTTTCGTAAGCAAAGTTTAAATTCCTTATCGTCACGTCCGCCATGAACGCCCTTTCGCCTAGATTTTGAAAGTATTTATTATAGCCCAAATTCGGAAAAATTGCCAAATTTTGCTATTATTACAAAAAATTTAAAGGCGAGCGGTGGAGAAAATCGGCGAAAAATCACATAAAAATAGCTGGGATAAAAAGTCCGAAAGTTACGCCAAATTTAGCGGCGAGCCGGGGGATTTTGGCAAGCGGGTGTTTGAGATACTGCGCGGCTGGGGCGTGAGCTTTGCGGGCAAAAGCGTGCTCGACGTGGGCGCCGGCACGGGGGTTTACTCGCTGTATCTCGCGTCGCTGGGCGCCAAGGTCACGGCGATCGATAGCTCGGAGGGGATGCTGCGCGAGCTAAGGCGCAGCGCGCAGGAGTTTGGCATCCCTTTGCAAAACGTATTAAATTTAAGCTTTGCGGAGTTTTGCGAGTGGCTGAGCCGCGATGGTTTTGCAAACTCGGCGGGCGAAAATTTTAAAATTTATCCGCGCCCGCAGAGCGAAATTTCAAACTCGCAAGCTCAAGAAGCCCGGGCTTTAAATTTAAAAGATGCTGCGGGTAAAAACTGCGAGAGCGAAAATTTTAAAATTCCCGCAGTTTTTGATATCGCGTTTCTTACGATGAGCCCTGCGCTGAAGAGCACGAAGGATTTTGAGGCGTTTTTGGCTTTGGGCGAGCGAAAAATTTATCTAAACTGGGCGAGCGAGCGCAATTCGTCTATGCTGGCGCCGCTGTTTGAGCGCTTCGGCATAGGAGCTAAAAGACTTGCTACCGCCGCCGAAAAGTTTGAGGCGCTGCTCGGGGCGCGCGACATCAAATTTAAAAGCGAAATTTTAACCGAGAGGCGCGAGCAAAAACGTAGCCTGCAAGAAGCTGTGCAAAACGCCGCGTGGCACCTGCATATGGACGGCGCAAAGGCTAGCGAGCGCGAGATCGAGGAGATTTTGAAAAAGCGGGCTAAAGGCGGGATGATAAGCGATGAGATCGAAGCGAGTTTTAAGCTGTTTTATATTTAGCCTGGCGCCGCTTTTGGGGCTTTGCGGCAATCTTTTTACGCCGCTTGAAATGCCTAAATACGACCCACAAAAGGCGCGGCTGGGCGCAAAAATTTTTACCGATGTAAGATTTAGCCGCAAAGGTCGCTCCTGCGAGAGTTGCCATAACTTCTATCTAAACGATTCGGGCGCTTCGGTGCGCGACGGACGCGTGCCTACGCTAATAAATTCTTATTACTTTGATCGCTACTTAGGCGATTATAATTTCGCGGGCTTTGAAGCGCGGATCGCGGCGTCGGTCTTTGGCACGAACGAGCTTGATGCGAGCGAAGATAGAATTTTAGAGCTTATCAGGAAGAATTTAGCCTACAAGCAGGCTTTTGAAAGTGCTTACGGCGAGGCGAATACGGCAAACTTCATTGATGCGCTGAAGGAATTTTTAAAGTCCAAAACGGCGATAAATTCCAAATTTGACCGATTTTTGCGCGGCGAGGTTAAGCTAAATGATGCCGAATATAACGGATATGTGCTTTTTGTGCGGCTATGCTCGGCATGTCACAACGGCGTTAGCCTAGGCACCGGCAGCTTTACTAAAATTCGCCCAAGCGCGGAAGAGGAGGATGTGCCTAGGCATAGGCTCACTTCCGATGGATTTGAGCTGCGCCGCGTGCCTAGCTTGCGCAATATCACGCAAACCGCGCCTTACGTAAACGGGCAGACGGATTTGCGTCTTGCGGTGCGGCAGATCGCAAAGGATCTGCTAAAATACGATCTTAACGATGGGGAGCTTGATGCTTTGATGAGCTTTTTGGCTACACTTAAGGGCGATATGACGGAGGCGCAGGATGAAAGATAAGATAATGTGGACTTTGATGGTGGGGATTATGATATTAGGCATAATCATCGCCGGGAATTATTTCTCGTCGCTAAGAGATGTAGCGAGATTTAGCACGATTTCGCGCGAGCTAGCTTTGATCGATAACGCCGATAACCGCTTAAATATATTATTTGATGCAAAGATCGCAAGAAGGGACTTTTCGATCGCAAATGCCGATATGCGCGGCATCTATCAGGTGCTGCAAGCTTTACAAAAAGACAAAATCATCGATAAAATCGGACTTAGCAGCGATGTGCGCGCGATCGGAAGCGCTTTTAGCGATAAAATTTCACTTTTGGACGAGCTTGGGGCTTTAAATTCGCAGAATTTAATCCTTTTTCAAAGTCTGCAGCAAAAATTTTTATCCAGTGGCGCAAATGCGCAAAGAGCAAATCTCTACTCTCAAATTTTAGGGCTTAATTATAAAAATCGCTCCGAGATCTCTGCTTTAAAAAGTGCGCTAGAAAACGCAGATGCGTCAAGCCCCGACGAAGCTGCGTTTATAGGAATCGCACGGCAAATTTTAAGGAATTTCGAGCGTCAAAATATCATCGTAAGCGATAATCTCTCGTTGCTAAACGAGCGCTTCGCAAGCCTGCGCGAGCGATTTTCTTACGCTAGCGAGGAATTTTACGGCTCGTTTATGCAAATGACTATGCTTTACACGGCGGTGTTTTTGTCGTTTTTACTGCTTACTTACATCATAAATTCCAATGCTTTGCGTAGTAAACGCGCCCTCGCGCCCTATCGCGCGCTATGCGAGGAGGCAGGCGAAGCGATAGTTTTAGCAGATCAAAACTTTAAAATTTTATACGCTAATAAAAGCGTGCTTAGCTTAAGCGGCTACGAACAAAACGAGCTGGAAGGAAGCGATCTTGGAGTTTTGATGCCCAAAGATAAAGGGATCGAACTTCCTGCGATAGTAAATAAAAGTGCCAAAGATACGCGCCTGCTTCGCAAAAACGGCGAACTAGCCGATGTGAGCCTAAGGCTAGCAAATATCGCCACCGCATCCAAGCCGCCGCTATATGCGCTTTACGCTCATGACATCGGCGAGCGCGAGATTATGAAGCTAGCTCTTGCGAGCGCGAAGGAGAGCTTAAACAATCAAGTCTATATCGATCATCTTACGGGCCAGGGCAACGAAGCAGCGCTATACGAGCTAATAAACGCCGAAAAAACGGGCGTAGCGATCTACATCACTATCGTAAATTTTGCGAATTTACGGCTTTTTTACAAGGCGGAGACGACAAATGAAATTCTGCGCTCCTTTGCGCGTACGCTTGCGATGTGTATCGAATCGCACGAGATCAAAGCTAGTATCTTTCGCATCCAATCGGATGAGTTTTGCCTATTTTACGAGGGACTAAATGTCGCGCGCGACGTGGAGATCATAAACAAATATTTCACCGACAAGGTTTTTAATCTCCATACGACCGAGGGCTTTGCCTCCGCGCCTTTAAATATCACGATGGGCGTGAGCGAGCGTGCAGACGTAGCGGGCGGCGCAAATAGGGTCTTTCAGGCGGTTATGGCGATGTATGAGGCGCAGAGCAAAAACGAGCACGTGGGCTTTTATTCGCGCCCAAATGCGATTGAGGAAAAATATCTGCAAAACCAGATTATGATCAACACCATTCAAAA
>CAUVFI010000112.1:0-3966 GCA_963551055.1 uncultured Campylobacter sp.
TTCGTCGTTTAGATCGCCAAATACGATCGCCTCGTATCTGCACGCCTCGATACAGGCAGGCTCGTGACCGTCTTTTAAATTTGTATCTAAGCAGAAGTTGCAGCTCTCTGCGGCTCTTGTTTCGTGATTTATAAAGCGCACGTCGTAAGGACAGGCGACGATGCAGTATTTACAGGCGATGCAGTCATCAGTATTCATCGTCGTGATGCCGGTTTTTTCATCCTTGTGGCAGGCTTTTGTCGGGCAGACTTTTACGCACGGCGCGTCCTCGCACTGCTGACAAGATACTCTAACATAGCGCTTTTCTTTCAAATTTAGCGGATCGGTTTTATCCTGGATAAAAAGCCTCATTTGACCTTTCGGAACCAAATTTACCTTTTTACAGGCGATCTCGCAGTCGGTACAGCCCACGCATTTGTTCTGATCGAAGATCATGCCGTAGTGCGGCTTTTTCGGCCCTTGCTTTTTAGCACTTGCGTTTGCGTCTTGCGCACTTTTATCCGTGCCGGGATCGTTTTGCGCGAGTAAATTTGAGGCAATTGCGCCGAGCCCCAAAGAGCCGAGTGCGGCGGATTTTATAAAATTTCTTCTTTGCTTTTGCATATTCTCCTCCGACTAAATTTAAGCAAAACTACTTTGTTTTGTTCGCGTCGTGAAAGCTTTTAGCCTCGCTCTCGCTAAGTTTTTTCGCTGCTTCGGCGAGCTCACCGGGCTTTAAAACTTTTAGTAATTCGGCTTCAAAAATTACTACAGAACCCGCAGGAATTCTATCTACGTCCACGTTGCCGTAGGCTAAATTACTAGGGATTGTAAATTTATATTTCGAGCCCGTATTCATCAAAAGCAATCCCTCGCGCAATCCGTCGATTAAGCCTATCATAGAAAGATGCGCCGGAATTTTAGATGCGAAAGTATCGTCAAATACGCTGCCGTTCGTCAAATACGCTTTGTAGTTCATCACTACTACGCTCTCAGGCTTTGGCTTTTCGCCCATGCCTAGCTTTAGAATTTCATATTGAAGACCGGATTTCGTGGTTTTAACGTCCGGATTTTTGGCATTTTTCGCCATAAATTCCTTGCCCGCTTTTAAATTTTTATCAAGCTCCGCTTTGGAATTTGTTTCTACGATCTTATTTAGCTTATCGGCTCTTTGATTCAAAAGCGCAATAATTTCCTCATCTTTTAGCTTCTGCTGCTTTTTAAGAGCGTCCAAAAACCCCTCTATCACCGCATCTAAGTCATATTTGACGCCTAATGCGGCTTGTGAATGCAGCTGGTTTGAAACATAGCTTCCGGTAGAAGCTCCGATGCTATAAGATTCTTTTTGTTCTTGCGTAGTTAAATTCGCGCCCAACGCGCAGCTTGCCAAAACGATAGGCAAGAAAATTTTTAGTCTTTTTTGCATACATTTGCCTTTTAAATTTCGGGGCCGCGAACTTACGCGACCCCGAAAGAATTATAAATTATTATTTAAAATTCTTTGAGCCTCTTTGATATACTCTTTAGCGGCTTCTAGCCTTTGCTTAGTATATTTAAAGCCATGCATTCCCCATGAGCCGTCTTTTTCGATAAGATCGACGGTGTCTTGAGCTTTTTCGATTAGCTCATAGACGCGAGTTTTATCACTGGAGTTAAGCTTTTTAGTCTCAAGGATAGAGTAAATTCCTTGAATACCGATCTTAACTTGCGAGAAGTCGCTCTTAATCGGAGTTTGCCAGCCCATAACCTCATCGTAAACCTGCTTTTGGTTCTTGAAGTGAAGTGTCTCTTTTAGCTCGGAAACGACAGGGCTATGGCAGCCTTTGGTATCTTGCATATCTTTATCCGCCCACGAGGTTCGTGCGCACGACCACATAAGATCGACGAAATTTCGTCCATCTTTATTTCTTTGGAAGTGCCAATCTTTCGCATCTCTCGGACCTTTGGCGGCATCGCCTGCGACTAGAGATTTTCTAGCAGGATCGATGTCGATCTTCCAGATGTGCGATCTTCTTTGAGTATCAAATCCCGCGTTGTCTTGGAACTGAATAGCGTAGAAGTTCTCGCAGCTCATCATAAACGGCATGTGGCAAGATGCGCAGGTGTTGTCTTTATGCGTATCGGCTCTTGCGGCGATGTAGGCTTGCTCTTGGTGGCAATCCTTGCACTCTTTTGTGATCTTAGGCTTTGTATAAAACGCGCTCAAATAGCCCTGCTCGGAGTTGTAATTTACGCCCTTGACGGTTTTATCACCAACTACCGGTCCGGTGTTATCGTGCGGATCGTGGCAGGTTACGCAGCGCATACCCTTCTCGTAGTGAGCAGTAAAGTATGATTGAGAGCCCTCAGAGCCACATCCTGGTCCCATAGATTTAAATTTAGAGCTAAGAGATAGATCGGGATTTCCGTTGTTTAGCGGATTAGCACGAGCTAAATCAGGGCTATAGTTAAATCTTTGGTGGCAGCGTTCGCAGTTTGAGGTTCTAAAATTTGTAGCGCCGTCAAGGTGACCGCCCGCTCCATGACACTCTTCACAGGTGATACCTTTGGAGATAGTGTGCTTTTGAAGCTCTTTTGCGTTACCCAAAGCAGCATAGAATTCTTTTTTAGTTTTAAAATCGAATTTGAATGGGTGGCAGACTTCGCAATACGAGCTGTTTGCTTGGAAAAACATCGATTTTTTGTATTTCGCAGCATACGACGCAAGACCTCTTACGTAACCGCCGTTATCGCCATAATCGGCTAGAGTTTCCGGGAATTCCGGAACGATCTTTTTAATCTTTTTGACCGTCTCATCGTCTAAATTTAACGCCCAAGTCCTTTGGAATTGGTTGCCACCGGCTACGATTTGACCGGTGCCATCTCTTAGCAAGCCGCCCTCTACGTGATAGGTTCCGCGTAGAAGCCACGCATCTACGTAGCCAAATTTTGTCCTTAGGTGTCCCACGGTCGCATAAATTACGTCAGGGGTAATACCTTTTGGAAGGATCGACGCCGTATCCGGGCTAAATACAGGATCGGTTAGGTTGTTATTAACCTCCGGGTGCTCGCCCGGGAAGCGGATAGTAGTGGCGTGGCGCGATCTGCTCCATGTCTCATACTGTGCAGGGTGGCACTCGCCGCATTTTTCAGGACCTATGAATTTATTCGGAAATTGCAAAGAAGAGCCCGCAGGGATTCTATACATCATAGAGCTATAGCCCTTGCCGTCGTCTCTTTTACTCGCCTTTGAAAAGTCAAATCCATGACCTTCCGCAAGCCACTCCAAACCTCGGTCGTGCACATCCATCTTACCGACCGTCTTGCCGCCGTATTTGGTAAAAATCGGGTGATTTTTAAATAGCCAGTCATACATCTCTCGCTCTTCTACGACGTAGTCCTGCAAGGATATGACGCCTCTGCTTTGCAATGTGCCCTTAGGATTTGCGATGACGTCGCGCGATTTTTGCGACATTTCCATCTCATGCCCCATGCCTTCATCAGCACAGGCTCCTGCGGCAAAAATGCTAATACAGGCGAGCGCGCCTAGTAGCATCTTATTCCATTTTTTCATGGCTCCTCCTTTGAAAATCGAAATTTTAAATTAGCAAAGTTCTACGCTCGAAATAATATCAACAAAAAAGGGTGAAAAAGGGAGAAATTTAATGAAGTCTAAATTTAACGAAAAGAGATCGTAAATATCGCGCCTTCGTCGGAATTCGCAGCGCTTATGCTCCCCCCGTTTTTTTCGATTATCATCTTGCTCATATATAGTCCGAGCCCGCTGCCCTGCTGCTTTGTAGTAAAGTGCGGCTCAAAAATTTTATCTAGCTGGGCTTCATCGATGCGGCTTGCGTTATTTTCGATCGTGATTACCCGCTCGCCCTGCTTTAAAAACGAGCAAATTTTAATTTCACGCCGTTTAAGCGGTACGTCTAAAAACGCCTCCTTTGCGTTGTTTATGATGTTTATTAGCACCTGGATGAGCTCGTTTACGTTGCCGTAAAG
>CAUVFI010000113.1:0-3961 GCA_963551055.1 uncultured Campylobacter sp.
CGTCGCTGTCCGTCTCGTAGCCCCAAATTTCGCTCATTATCTCAAATCTCGTAAAAATTCTACCCGCGTAGCTTAGTAGCAGAAACAAAAGACGAAATTCCTTCGGCGCCAGGCTTATCCGCTCGCCCGCCGCACGGACGCTTAGCGTATCGTAATCAAGCTCGCTTCCGCCGATGAGAAGCCGCTTTTCGTTCGCGATCTTTGCGCGCCTTAGCAGCGCATGCACGCGCAGCACGAGCTCTTTTAAATTTATCGGCTTGCTCATATAATCGTCCGCGCCGCTTTTAAAGCCCGTCTGCATATCCTCGATCTCGCTTTTTGCCGTTATAATCAGTATCGGCTGGCTCTTGCCGTCGCGCCTAACGTATCTGCTAAGCTCAAAGCCGTCCATCTTAGGCATCATCACGTCCGAGATGATTAGATCAAAGTGCGCCTCATCCAGTGCCTCTGCCGCCTGCTTGCCGTCGAAGGCGCAGCTCACGCTAAAGCCCTCATCAAGCAGCTTTTCCCTTATCGCCGAGCTCAAAGCCTCGTCGTCTTCGACCAGTAAAATATTAAGCATAATCGCTCCCGTTTTGCTAAATTTATGCGCTTAAATTTATACATAAAATTTTAAGAAATAATGAGATATTATACGTAAATTTTTTCAAGGAGTAAAGAATGAATTTCAAAAAAACCATATCGGTTGCCGTTATTGCGGCTTCGGTGCTGGCGCTATTTAGCGGATGCGCGAAAGAAAGCTCTCGCGTAGTGCAAACCCCTACGGTAGCGAGTTTAAACACCAACTACTCTGGCGAGCGGATCGCCGTGTCGGTAGGACGCTTTAACAACCAGTCCTCTTACAACAACGGGGTGTTCTCCGACGGCGAGGATAGACTGGGCAACCAAGCGCAGACAATTTTGATCTCAAGCTTACAACAAACAGGACGTTTCTCGGTGCTTGATCGCACAAATATGCGCGCCATCAAAGAGGAAAGCGCAATCTCCAAAAGCGCACAAAACTTAAAGGGCGCCAGATACGTTATCACCGGCGATGTGACTGAGTTTGGTCGCAAGACGACCGGAGATCATCAGCTGTTTGGAATTTTGGGTAAAGGAAAGACCCAAACCGCGTATTCTAAAGTAAATTTAAACATCGTTGATGTTAGAACGTCCGAGGTGGTCTTTTCGACTCAGGGCGCGGGCGAGTATGAGCTATCAAACCGCGAAGTGCTAGGTTTCGGCGGCACTGCGGGCTATGATTCGACGCTAAACGGCAAGGTGTTAAGCCTGGCGATCATCGAAGCGGTCAATAATCTCGTAAATGGCCTTGAAAACGGCGCGTTTAAAGTGAGATAAGGATTAAATTTGAAAGCGAGCAGCGCTCTTGCTCTTGCTGCTGCGGCCGTGATCTTCTGCGGCTGCGGCGGCGGGACGCGGAATCAAATTTATTACTGGGACGGCAGCTACACGGACTCGACCTATCAGTATCTGAAGCAGGAAGGCGACGTAGGCGAGCAGATCGAAGCGCTTGAAAAATCTATCCAAAAAGCATACGAAAAGGGGCTCAAAGTCCCGCCGGGGCTTTATTCGCATCTGGGGCTTTTGTATCTAAGCGCGGGTAACGGCGCGAGGGCGAGAGAGAACTTTGAAAAAGAAGCTCAGGTCTTCCCTGAATCAAAGCCGTTTTTGACCTTCGTTACAAACCCCGCCGCGCTTAAAAAAGCTGAGGCTGCGACCAAGCCGGGCGCTGATAAAGTCCAAGGATCAAGCGGACGCGAAGCCGCTAAAGCAGCCTCTGCAAAGCAAGGCAAAGCTGCCGCGAAACAGGGCGGCAAAACGAATAAAAAGGCTAAAAAATGAAAAATAAAGCTCAAATAGCGATTTTTAGCGTATTCGTGGCGCTGTTTTTTAACGCGTGCGCTCTAAGCGAGCCTGAAATTTACGATTATTCGGCGCTTCAGCAGGCTAAGCCGCGATCGATTTTGGTGCTGATGCCGACAAACGAAACTACCGAAGTGGATGCAGGCCCCGCCGTGCTTGCCAACGCGATCTATCCGCTAAGCGAGGCGGGCTATTACGTATTTTCGCCTGCGATCGTGCATGAGACCTTCAAAAATAACGGAATTTACGAGGCTAGCGACATCCAAAATGTCTCCGCGCACAAGCTAAGACAGATTTTTGGTGCGGACGCCGTGCTATATATGGATGTCGTCAAATACGGCACTTCGTATATGCTGCTAAATAGCGTAAGCGTCGTGGCGGTCAATGCCAAGCTCGTGGATCTGCGAAGCGGCGCGACGCTCTGGGAGGGCTCGGCGCAGGTCAGCGACGACTCGGGCGGAGGCGGTAACAATCTCGTGGGTATGCTGATCTCCGCGGTCATCAAACAGATCGGCGATACCGTCTCTGACGCGGGATACAAGCTCTCTGCGAGCGCAGATGCGATGCTGCTGGGCCAAAACTGCAACAAATGCTTGCTCTACGGCCCGTATTCGCCGCATTACGGTCAGGATCGACAGCTTGGTGGCGGCAAATAAATTTTAAAAAGGACAAAAATGAAACTAGCCGAGGCGCTGATACTGCGCGCCGACATACAAAAACGCATCGAGCAGCTAAAATCAAGGCTCGCGGATAATGCAAAGGTGCAAGAGGGCGAAAAGCCTAGCGAAGAGCCAAAGGCGCTGCTAGCCGAGCTAGACGCGCTCACAAGCGAGCTTGAGCGGCTAATCGTTCGGATAAATTTAACCAACTGCACCGCAAAAGCGGACGGCAAGAGCCTAACCGAGCTGATCGCTAAGCGCGACGTACTAACGCTAAAAGCGGGCGCATTGCGGGCTTTCGCGCAAGTTGCCGCACAAAAAGTGGAAATTTATTCGCGCAGCGAGATTAAAATTTTAAGCACGGTCGACGTCGCGGCGCTACAAAAGCAGGTAGACGAGCTAGCAAAGCAGATCAGGCAGCTTGACACGACGCTGCAAGGCGCAAATTGGCAGACCGATCTGATCGAAAGCTAAAAGCGTAAAATTTAGAAAAATTTCGGGTAAGTATCGCAAGAGGCGAGTACGAAACTCACCTGTGAAACAGGTTTATGGTAGCGCTCGCGGAAACGGCGCACCCCTTTTACGATTTATTTTCAGTAAATTTACAAGGGCAATGTAACTACGCAATGTAACTACCGCGTACTGATCTAGCGATACCGAGGGCGGGAACGGGGAAATTTAAAACGAAATTTTGATTTTAACGGCGCGACTTGCGGGCTCGCGGCAAAATTTAGCGGCGATTTTGGCGGGTTTGACGCTCAAATTTTGCGTTAAATTAAGGCGCGCTTGCTATTTTGCATTTGACCCGTCTGGCGTCAAATTTTTACAATAATCATAAAATTTAGCCAAATTTAAAGGATGAAATTTGAAATTTAAACCCCTTGCGCTAGCGGCTGTATTTTGCTTTGCGACCGGCATACATGCGGAGCTTGCGACAGAAGCAAATTCCATAAATTTTAGAAAAACGAGCGGCGCGGAGCAAAATCTTGCGGACGCAAAAGACGCCAAATTTCAAAACGTGGGGTTTAAGGGTGCAGATACCGCAGCGCGCAACACAAACCCAAACTCATCACAAAAAGCAACCCTCATCGACGAAGCGAAAAATTTCTACCGCGTGGACGAGCGGCTATTTCGCAGTGCACAGCTTGACGGGAGCGACGCCGCGAAACTGCACGAGCTGGGTATCAAAAGCATCGTAAATCTGCGCCATTTTAGTAGAGGCGGCGACAGAAGGGCGTTCGGGGATCAATTTTGGCTCGCGAACAAGCCGCTTCAAAGCTGGGAGATAAAGCCCGCACAGATCGCGGACGTCTTGCGCACCATTCGCGAGCGCCAAAAGGAGGGCGCCGTGCTAGTGCACTGCTATCACGGAGCCGATCGCACAGGGCTTGTGGTGGCGATGTACCGCGTGATCTATCAGGGCTGGAGCCTGGACGCCG
>CAUVFI010000114.1:0-3950 GCA_963551055.1 uncultured Campylobacter sp.
TATAAATTCTGCTCCTTCTTCAAAAATCTCTTTTGATAAATCAAATTTCGTAGCAGCTCAAATAGCGCCACAAGCGGTCTTTTCTCTCCTATGCGCAGATACACCCCGCGCGACATCCAGCCACAATAACACCAAGAGCGGTCTTACCTTAAGTACGCAGTGCACGTTTCGCACAGGCTTTTCATCTATGCAGCACGCAGGCCCCACTAGCACGAGATATCTATGAAACGCGGGCTCCTCTTCACTCTGCCCGCTCGCTTATAGCAATGTGCTTTCATATTTTGCGCGCTCGCTACGGCGCTACTTTGCTCGGTAGTGACCGATCCTCGCGTAAATGTCCACACCAAGAGTGAGCCGATCTAGATCATAGCAGCACGCACTAACCGCGCCCGCCGATAGATAGCAGCACGGACAGATCATCAAACCGATCGCCTCGCCCTAAATCCGAGCGTTTTTTGAGCTTTTACCGATCGGCTCGTTAAAAGGCGTGGATTCCGCGGATAAAATTACTCTCGTAAAATTTCGGCTCGTAGCCGCAGATAGCAAGATTTGCTTTACTAAATTTGATACTCGCCGGGGCTCAACTCGCCTCGTAAAAGTTTGCCGAAGCGTGCGGCTGCGGCATCTACGGCATCGTCACCAAACTCTCCAGGCTCAAACCCGCTGCTGACAAACGGCACAGCAAAGCCCACCCCGCAGTAGTTTGCCGCGATCTTAAGCGGCGTTAAAATTTCATCCAAGCTAAAGCCGATCGCACCCTGCTTAGAGTATTCGCCAAGCGGAGTGCTGACGCTTAGCGCAAGCTGCAAGACCTTGTCTTTAAGCACGCCGGAACCCACCAACTCGTGCGAAAAGACGATGTCGATATAGGCTTTTAGCATAGGCGGCACGTTTAGCCAGTACATCGGGTACAAAAATACGATACGATCCGCGCCCAATAGCGCGTCTTGCTCTGTGCGAGCGTCGATGCGCGCAGTATCAGTGCCGTAAAGTCCCTCCAAATGGCGCACCTCCACGCCGGCAGCGCCCTTTGCGACCTGCGATAGGGCTTTATTCACGCGCGAGGCGGCGAAATTGGGATGCGATAAGATCACGAGCGTTTTCATGTTGTATCCTTTGTTAAAATTTGCAGAATCATATCGTCAAAAAGCTAAAAGTAGATTAAGAGGGGTTGTAAAAATGAAGAGTTGTTTTTTCTTGTGAGTAACCGGAGTTTGCGTGGCACAATAGATACGAGGCGCTCTCGTACCATACTACCTCAAGGCATGTGCAACAAAATGTTTTTACGCGTGCCGTAAAGCAAGCCCCTAGCCCGCCCTCGTCTAAAACGATCTTACTTACAATCCGTCCAATGCGCGCGCAGCTGCCACGCGGGGCAAAATTTAATCCAAGCAAGGATAAATTTATGAAAAAAGATTAAAATTTAGCCGCGATTTGGGCTACGAGCCCGAAAATTTCAAAAAAAGGACACGATATGCAGAGAAAAACACAGATCGAAGACGAGTTTAGCGCAGAGGATCGCGAGCGCAAAATCACGCTGCAAGCAGGAGACGTAGCGCCTGCTTTTACGCTGCAAAACGCCGATGGAGCGAGCGTCGCGCTAAAGGACTTTGCGGGAAAAAAGGTCGCGCTGTATTTTTACCCCAAGGATAACACCCCCGGCTGCACGACCGAAGCGTGCGAATTTAGCGCCACGTACGATGATTTCATCGCCGCAGACTGCGTGATCGTAGGCATCAGCCCCGACAGCGCCAAATCCCACGCAGGCTTCATCGCCAAGCAGAGCCTAAAGCACATACTGCTGAGCGATCCACAGCACGAGGTAGCCAAGCTATACGGCGCGTGGCAGGTGCGCAAAAACTATGGGCGCGAGTATCTGGGCATCGTGCGCTCGACCTTTTTGATCGGTGCGGACGGCAAAATTTTAAAGGTCTATAAAAGCGTCAAGGCAAAGGATCACGCCGCAAAGGTGCTTGCAGATCTGCTAGCTGCGGGGAAGTAAAGCGCTAAGTGGTATTTTGAAGCAGAACTCCGGCGCATTTGGGCGCTAAATTTTAATATATGAAATTTATGCGCTGAAATTTGCTACGGAATTTCGGCGTCAAATTGAAGCGCCGAAGCTTCGGCATTAAAATTTAGTCTTGAAATTTTGCCCTAGAATTCCGCCGCCCATTTGAAAATGAAATTTCAAAGCGGAGCTGCAAGTGCAATTTTAGCGGCAAATTTATCGCCCCAAACTAAAATTTTAAAGGAAAAATATGAAAAAATTTAATCGCTCTAGCTCACCCCGACATCGAAAATTCGCTCATAAACAAGCGGTTTTTGAAAGAGGCTGCCGCGCAAAGCTTCTAGGAGCTTATCGCTTTTTCATTGCCGCACTCACGGGCAAAAACACCGCGAAATATCCGCTTTCTTGTTTTGCGTAGCGGCTCACGATACTGATAAAGCTGCCGAGCGGAGGTAAAGCAGTGCAGCGAGGTACGCGGTGCAGGACACAAATTTTACCCTCGCGTAAAATCTACGCCGCGGATCATATCGAAGAGTAAAATTTCGCTCGATGTTTAGAGCAAAGCGCGAAAAAACGGCGCCACAAATTATACGAGCCAAAAACCCGCCCGATGATTGCAATAAAATTTTAAGTTTAAAATTTTACACGCTTAGGCCAAAGACTTCGGCGCCGCAGAATAAGCCTCAGCCGCAGAAATTTTACTCTAAAATTTAAGCAGTCCGTCCTCGTCAAATTTAAAACCGGGCCCCCAAGCCACCTCCCAGTAGTATCCGTCCGGATCGGCAAAATACGCGTGGTATCCGCCCTAAAACGTATCTTGGGGCTCCTTGACAATGGTGCCGCCCGCCTTTTTTACTAGCTCTATGACGCTAGCTACGTCCTCTTTGTTTTTTACGTTATACGCTAGCGTGATGCCGCCAAATCCGCTGCCTCTGGGCGGATCGTTTTCGCTGATATCTCGAGCTAGCGCGTCCAAGGGATAAAGCTCAAATTTGGTTCCGGGCGTATTGAAAAAACATACCGGCGGGTCGTCGTTTTTACAATCCGTCTTAAATCCTAGGCCGTCTCTATAAAATTTCAGCGCCCTTTGCATGCTTCGCACGCCTAGGCAGATGCAGGTTATTTTATTCATTTTCACCTCCATAAATTTTAACGTATAAATTTTAGTTTCTTGTGCCGTAGTCAATCCTGCGCTCAAACAAGCCGTCGTCGCACTAGCCGAGCGCGCCGTCCGAGCTTTTTAATCGCCGATCATTAAAATTCTAAAATTTCGCTTCCAAGCTCGGCGTTAAATTTTAAAATTTAGACTGCTTCTAATCTAGCCCGCAAGCTAGCTCAAAGCCCACTCCTTACGGCTCAAACGAGCAGGCTTTTAGGTTTCCGCCCGCTAAGCCCTTTTTAAACCACTCTTTGCGCTGTGCCGAGGTGCCGTGCGTGAAAGAATCTGGCACGACGCGACCGCTAAATTTGCGTTGCAGCGTATCGTCGCCGATCGCGCTGGCGGCATTTAGCGCCTCGTCGATGTCGCCCGCCTCCAGCACGCGCCCTGTTTTTGCGAGATAGTGCGCCCAGACCCCCGCGTAGCAGTCCGCCTGTAGCTCGACTTTGACCTGAAGTGCGTTTTGCTCGGCTTCGCTGCGAGCGCGCCTTTTTAGAGCGGCGACCTGCTCCAGCGTGCCGACTAAATTTTGAACGTGATGCCCTACTTCGTGCGCGATGACATAGGCCTGCGCGAAGTCGCCGCCCGCTTTGTATTTGTTCGCAAGCTCGTCGAAAAAGCTAAGATCGAGATAAATTTTACGGTCCCTCGGGCAATAAAAAGGCCCCGTTTGCGCGCTCGCAAAACCGCAGCCGCTTGCGATCTGATCGCGGAAGAGCCGAAGTCCGGGCTCCTCGTAGCGCGCGCCCGCACTTTTAAATATCTCGCCCCAAACGTCCTCGG
>CAUVFI010000115.1:0-3935 GCA_963551055.1 uncultured Campylobacter sp.
AGTTCGGACGGACGCTTAATATCGTGTTCGTAAACGCCCTGCGCGCAAGCGGCGATGCGAGATTTCCCTTTGCGATGGGTGTGATCTTTATGTGGGGGGTCTCGATCCCCATGGGCTGGCTTTTGGGCATTCATCTGGGGTATGGAATTTTGGGCGTTTGGATCGGGTTTTTCTGCGACGAATGGCTGCGCGGCAGCGCGAATACAGCGCGATGGATAAGTAAAAAATGGCAGAGCAAAAAGTTAGTCTAAATTTGCTAGGCTTGCCGATCAGTCTGCGTTTTAAGCGGATGAAATACGCGCGCATCCGCATTAGCAAGGACTGCGAGATCAGCGTGAGCGTGCCGCGCTCCTACACCGCGGCGCAAGCGAAAGACTTCATCCTAAAGCACGAAAGCTGGATACGCCAAACGCTAGCGCGACTGCGAAGCAAGCTATTAGCGAGCGACGAGGTTAGAATTTTAGGCAAAATTTACAAGCTAAAATTTAGCCGCGAGGCTGAGCTCAGCACAAACTGCGGCGCGA
The DNA here is from genome assembly GCA_963551055.1 of uncultured Campylobacter sp. GTDB lineage: Bacteria > Campylobacterota > Campylobacteria > Campylobacterales > Campylobacteraceae > Campylobacter_B. The sequence goes on from CAUVFI010000115.1 coordinate 525, forward strand.
ATGAAGTTTTATGTAATGACAGCGCGCGGAGCGGCGTGGATGACGGTGCGAATAGTCACACGGGCGGCGTAAATTCGGCTCATTTACAAAGCGGCGCGGGCATAAGTGATGGCGGCGATGTGAGCGGTAGCGCAAATAACGGCACGGGCGGCATGAATTACGGCGCGGGAAATGAAATTTTAAAATTTCACTCGGGCGAGTGCGCCTCGCAAAATGGAGCGGCGAGCATGTATTTGAAATTTAACCTACCGGACGATGCGGCGCAAGGGCTCTCGCAACAGAGCGAAGTACGACAAAGCAGCGGGTTTATAAATACGGCGTCGCAAAGTATTTTCGAGCAATCCTGCGGCGAAATTTCAAAATTTCACTCAAGCGGGCGCGCTACACAAAGCGGCGATACAGATAAATTTAACTCCGCCGCAAGCGATCAAATTTTAAAATTTGACCCTGCCGCAAGGGACGGAATTTTAAAATTTAAACCCGCCGAGAGCGGAGGAATTTCAAATTTTAGTTCTGTCGTGGGCGAAGGAATTTCGGTCGCTAGCGAAAAAATTTCAAAATCTGCGAGCGAAAACGCGCCGCAAAATGCAGCACAAAGCGCGCAAGCTGCAGCGATCGAGCACGATGAGCCTGATTTTACGATCAAAAATTTTATCCAAAGCTCTAAATTTAAAGATAAAATTTTCATATCGGGGGGGGCGATCTTTTGCGAGGGCGAGGGCGAGTTTGCGGCGTTTAAAAAGGCTTTTGCGCTTGAGCTTTATCTGCGCTATATCGAGAAATTTTCGCCGCGGATAGGCCGCAAGATCGCGCGGGTGCGGGTGCGCAAAATGCAGACGCGCTGGGGCAGCTGCAACCACGCAAAGGGCTATCTCAACTTCTCGCTAAGCCTGATAGAGCGGGATCGGCGCTTCATCGAATACGTCGTGCTGCACGAGCTCGCGCACCTCGTCCACGCAAACCACGGAGCGGATTTTTACGCGCTCATCGCGCAGATTATGCCCGATTTTAGGGCACGTATCAAGCTAGGCAAGGGCTAGTTCGCGAACGGGGCGCCCGTTTAAATTTCACGTCACCGCGTCGCAGTTCTTGCCGCAGTCGATAAATTTTAACTGATCCTTTTGCTGCGCCGTAGCAGGCCGCAGCTTTCCCCAACTTGCGCGGCATAGGCGGCGAAATTTCGCAAATTTTAGCGGACTAAACGCTAATCTAAAGCCGCAAATTCCACGTATTTCTCCATCGCAACCAGCATGAGCCAGCTCGCAGTAGGACTGAAAAAATAGTGGTGTTCGGGGACCTGCTCCATTATAAATTTTAAAAAATCGTAAAAATATTCGGGCGCAAATTTAACTTCGGCGCTCGTTAGACTATCGCCCAGATAGCAGATTTCGCCGCTCAAAATCCTCGCTTTTGCCGCGGGGTTTGCGTCTATGAAGCTTCTGGCACTGGCAAAGCTGGGGCAGTACGCGGTCGCGTAATCTTTCAGACCCCGCAAGACGGGCTTGGAGCCGACGAAGGTGAAATTTTCTTCTATAAATTTTACTCCGCCCTCGCTCACCTGCCAGCGATCGCCCAAGCTCGATAAAAACGCAAACATCTCATCATCTGCGGATCTGAAATTCGCAGGCCTATTTTTGCGATCCATTTTCGTCCTTTTTAAATTTATAAACCGCTTTTACGGCGCGTAAACCGCGACCCTGCCGTCGTTTAACGCCGCAGTAGCGTAAAGACCGTTGCAGACGCGGATAAAATTCTACTCGTAAGCATTATCGCATAAAATCGCCGCGCAGTGTTTGCCGCGATCAGACAGAGGGCGATTAGCAAACGACCACTAAACGATAAATGTCTCACCGAACGATGGCGAGCAAGTAAACAAGCAGCAGAAAGCCATCAAGCGGCAGGCGCGGCTAAATTTAAAATTCTGCAGCCCGCCAAGCTAGAGTTTAAACAATCGCCGCGCAAGGCAAATCAAGGCAGATTACTTGAAAAAATTCTTGATCTTATCGAGTATCCCCTCGTCGTCTCCGCCCTTACTGCCGAAGCTTTCTTGAAGCTCGCGCAAAAGCGCCTCTTGCTTCTCGTTCAATTTTTTAGGGGTCTGGACGTTTACCTGCACGATCAGATCGCCGTTTTTCTTGGTGCGGATATTCGGCGCGCCCTCGCCGTAGATCGTGAAGCGCTGCTTGTCCTTCGTGCCTACTTTGAGCTTCAGCTCTGCCTTTCCGCGCGGCGTCGGCACCTCGATGCTCTCGCCCAAGATCGCCTGCGTGAAAAACACCGGCACCTCGATATACAGATCATCTCCATCGCGCAGGAAGTGGCTGTCCTCCTTCACGCGCACTATCACGTACAGATCCCCGATCTCGCCCGTTTTAGAAACGTTGCCCTTGCCGCTTAGGCGTACGCGCTGTCCGTCGTCGATGCCTGCGGGAATATCAAATTTAAGGCTCACGTCCTCCTCGGTAAAGCCCTTGCCGCCGCAATCCTTACACCTGTCTTTTACGATCTCGCCCGTGCCGCCGCATTCGGAGCAGCTTTGGATGAAGCTCATATATCCGCGCCTGACCGCGACGCGCCCAGTGCCGCCGCAAGCGGAGCAGGTGTGCTTCTTTTTATCCTTCGAGCCGGTGGCGTCGCAGGTAGAGCACGGCTTTTTGATCTTGTATTTTATCTCCTTGTGAACGCCCTCTAAAGCCTCTTTAAACTCCAGCGTTACGGCCAGTTCGGTATCTATGCCGTATGGATCGCTATGGCGTGAGCGACCGCCTCCGCCGAATGCTTGCTCGAAAAAATCGCCGAAAATCGAGCTAAAATCAAATCCGCCGCCGCTAGCGCCGCCGTATGCGCCGCTGATGCCCTCTTTGCCGTAGCGATCATACATCCTGCGCTTTTGATCGTCGCTTAAAATTTGATACGCTTCGTTGATCTTTTTAAATTTCTCCTCCGACTCCTTGTCGCCTTGGTTACGGTCGGGGTGAAATTCCAAAGCGAGCTTTCGAAACGCCTTTTTTATCGTCTCGGCGTCGGCATCGCGCGCCACGCCTAAAATTTCATAATAATCTTCTTCCACGAAATTCTCCTTGAACTATACAAAAGGGGCAATTTTATCTAAATTTAATAAAACGCAAGTTAAGACTTAACTATTTTTATGTATAATGCAATATTTAAAATTTCAAATCAACGATGCAAAGGATAAAAAATGATAAATGTATTGATGATAGAAGACGACAGCGAGTTCGCACAGCTTCTAACCGAATATCTGGCTAAATTTAACATCCAAGTTACGAACTTCGAAGATCCGTATCTGGGCATTAGCGCTGGGATCAAAAACTACGATCTGCTGATTTTAGATCTTACGCTTCCTGGAATGGACGGACTTGAAGTCTGCAAAGAGATCCGCGAGAAATACGA
>CAUVFI010000116.1:0-3920 GCA_963551055.1 uncultured Campylobacter sp.
GTAGATGCCAAAGATAAGATAATCCATCAAGTAGGTAGCACAAAAGTAACGATATAAGGATCAAGCGTCGTGATAGAAGTAGCTGGCGTAAAGGCGATATTTGATAGTAGAGGGCTAAGAGTTATCGGTGGAGATATAAAGGCTTTATAAGATCATATTTAAAGACTTACTTTGTATTTTAGTAGGTCTTTAAATTTTTAAATAAAATCAATTTCTACTAAAACTAATGCTAAGAATTTTAAAGGCAAAGGCTAAATTTTAGGGCTACGATAAAAGATAGTCACACAAATATTTCACATGGTACAATAGACAAGCCCTTTTAAAATTTATATAATTCATTCAAAATTTCAAATACTATAAACAATAAGGAGAACATGATGGCTAAAGAAGCCGGAGTAGTTAAAAGCGTAAATGGAGGAATAGCAAGAGCACTTAATGACTTAACAGGAGAGGTAAGACAATTAAGTGTAGGAGATATTGTATACCAAGGTGAAAAGATAGTTACAGAGGGTTCTAACTCTAAAGTAACAATAACTCAAACTGATGGTAAAGATATAACTTTAATAGGTAAAGACACTTTAACTCTAGATCAAGACTCTAACAATAACGAAACAGTAGCTGATATCTCAGCTTTACAACAAGCCATCTTAAAAGGAACAGATCTTAATGCTCTAGAAGAAACTGCTGCAGGTGGTCCACAAGCAGGTGGTAATAGTGGAGATGGTGTAAGCTTATCTTCTACCAGCTTTGCAGAAGGAGGCCACATTAGTAACATATATGCTAATGTAGAAGCTATAGATGCTTTAGCTCTAGCAGCAGGTGGAGATAATAGCTTTGGTGTAAGTGGTGGAAACGACTTAGGTATAAAAAATACTAATGTGACAACTGAAGCACCGACATTCTTTGGTGGCATAGAATTATCTTCGTCTTTTTATAGCGACGATATTTCTAACGGCTACTTTTCAAATTTAGGAACAGCCATGCACAATGCATGGCTAGATAGCGCGGAAGGCGTAGCGCAGATAAACGATATGAAAGAGCAAATGAAATCGGCTCTCGAAAACGTTAAACAACCTTATCCGAACCACACGCAAAATGCTTTTACGGCAGAGCAAATAGATAATTTAGTTAACGAGTATGCAAATTTAAAATCCGCTAAAGAACCCGTCGACAGTTCAAATAGTGCAAATTTAACGAATACGAACAATTTATCGAGACTATTTGATACCCTTGGAACTCAAGTTAGGATAGGACAAAAAACGATAGAGATAGACGGGCATCAATTCCAAAAAGCTACCGCATCGATTCCTGAAGAAAGTATAGAAAAAATAGGCGACAGCGGTTGGGGACTAATCAAAAATGCCGCCGGAGAACCGGTAGCCGTAATACCGATCGGTAAAATAAAAACAGGATTAAAACTCGGTGTCGGAAACGGCGAAATAGGTAACGAAACGCTAACTACGAGTACCAATGAAAACGCGCACGTCATATCCCACGGTGGCGTTCAAAAAATTTTTACTAACTATACCGATGCAGATAACTATATGAAAAGTATCGGCATGCATTATATTGACAATCCGGCCTACGATCCTATGAATCCGTCTGCGCCGTCTATAATTCAGGTAGATTCTAACGGTAACCAAATTTCATCTTACCAGGCTTATAGTTCTACGACTCATACTACAAATTTAACTACTCTAAAATTGCCGGCTAGTACGTTAGCGAATTTGAGGGTATTCGGTAGTGACGGAGACGATACTCTTATGTTAGATGGCGTAACCGTAAAAGCCGTTTACGGAGGTTCCGGGGCCGATAACATTACCGTTAATAATTCTACTATTACGGAATATATTTCAGGCGATGCCGGAAACGACAATATAACCGTTAATAATTCTACTATCAACGGCAAAACTATTATTAATAGCGACGGTTTATCAAGCCATGAAGCTATTACCGGAAATAGCGGACAAGATACAATAAGCGTAACGAATTCTAATATTACCGGTAAAATAGACGGCGGAGCGGATAATGATAAGATAGAGGTTGTTGGTACCGGCATAAAAGACGGTCACGGGAAAGTCGTAGGCGATATCAACGGCGGAGACGGAAATGATTATATAAACGTAATGACCGACGTAGACGGTAACATAAATGCGGGCAGATCGTCCGATAGCGGAGTACCCGGTATCTTAGACAATCACTCTAGGTACCACGATAGAATTATGGTCGGAGCGGTACCTACGCCGGGAACTAGCGTTACCGTAAACGGAAATCTTACCGCTGACGGTAATGTCCTGATCGGTACGAGCGACGCTCGCATAAACGGAAACGTTGTAGCAAATAGCGCCTCAAACCAAAGCGCAGAAATAAGTTTGAGCCAAAATACGGTAATAGAAGGAGACGTTATAGGGGGTCACGGAAGGGATTTTATAGATATAAGAGGATATCATGACGGAACTAAAAACGCTATAGTTCGCGGTAAGGTCGATGCTAGAGAAGGCGACGATAGAATAGACGTATATAACGGTAGCGTAGGGGGTCAAATCGAAGGCGGAAAAGGCGACGATATGTTCAACCTATATAAAGGATCTCGCATAAACGGTATAAACGATATAGAAGGAAACAGCCAGCTTCAAGTAAGTAAGACTACGGTAGATAGTAATCTTAATTTTAACGGTGATACCAAAATAGAAGTAGTTGAAGGCGGTAATATTCTAACCGATTTAAATTTAAGCCATAATAATAGAATTTCGGCAATGGGTAATGATTCTAAAATAACTGGAGAGATAAACCTTGTTGGCGACGGCAAGCAATTTGTTAGTGCAATCGACGGAGGCGAGATCGGTACCGTAAATTTAGGAAATGGACAAAACGAGGTCGTGGTTGGAAGCGGACGCAGCGGAACGTATCAAGACTCTAAGATAGATAACGTAAACGGCGGAGGCGGAACAGATACTATAAAAGCGTTTAGCGGAGGTACTATAAATAACCTAAATATACAAGACGGTAGCGGCGACGATACTATATCTAGATTCAGTACGGAAAGTTACGACGATATGGGCCAACACACTAAAGGAGAGGGTGTTATAAATCATATCCAAAAAGATAGCGGAGATAACGAAATACACGGTAGAGTGATAAATAAAATGACCGATGAAGGGGAAGAAAGGCATATTGTTGTAGATAGTTCGAAAAATAGTAACATAGATCTATCTAGCATAATGGAACACGGTTTAAGTCAAAATCATGCGGGAGTCGTTAACCACGTATACGACTCAATAGACGTATCAAGTGTGGCAAATGCTAAGCTTAATGTTAATATCGCAGATGTGTTAAATGTGCCTGAAAAAAATCATGGTATTGGCGAAATAGAAACTGTTTTAAAGCTTAAGTATGGCTCAGACGATAGAGTAACTCTTGAAAATAACGGCAGTAAAAATGGCTGGCATGAGATTGCAAATGACGGTGATGCTAGCAATAAAACGTATAAAGCAGAGCTAGATCACGACGGTAACACATATTCGGTTATAATTAAAGTTGACAATGATTCTATTACTCCGGATATTTAGTTGATTATATAAAAGAAATAAATCCTTTATATGTAAAGCAACTAAAAGTATTTAGTTGCTTTACTACCTAGTACCCAAAAATAACAACTGTAAATTTTGCAATACCTATAATTTTTAGCGTTTATTTCATTTAATATTAATCTACAAATTTGACCCTATTTTAGCCTAACTGAAGAAAAACAAATTAACTCTAAATCCCTACTGTTTGTTTCACAATATCACACAAATTTTTCAACACTGTACCCCAGTACAATAGACAAGCCATTTTAAAATTTATATAATTCATTCAAAATTTAAAATACTATAAACAATAAGGAGAACATGATGGCTAAAGAAGCCGGAGTAGTTAAA
>CAUVFI010000117.1:0-3919 GCA_963551055.1 uncultured Campylobacter sp.
TGCGAACGTTTTTAAAAAGCGTGAGAGATGAATACAAAGCCTTAAATAAAATAGCCGAAGCGCAGGCCGTAAGTAGGCGCTGGGCGTCTGGTAGCTATATCAATTTAGAGCCGTTTTATTTCGAATATAACCGCTTCTCAAAGGGCAAAATTTTAAAAGCTAAACCAAAAAAGATCGCAAACGCCTACGAATACGGCTTTGACGCGCAAGATCGCGTCGTTTTTGAAAGACAACATGACGGCAAAAAACATTTCTTTGAAAGCCTTTATTTTTGGGGGCGGGACGAAGTTTTAAAATATCATTTCGGTTGCTATAACAAAAGATGCGTAGGATGCTTCAATATAAAAAGATTTATCTATGAAAATGGCGAGCTAAAGTCCATCTACTCGGCCTTTGACAACAACGCCTATGGGATAGAAAATTTTACTTACGAAGGCGGCAAGCTCGCACAAAGACGGGAGTATGTAGAGCACCCTCGCGCAGGCAGAAGGAATGACGTAACAAACTATGAATTTGACGCAATGGGCGAGCTAAGCTTAATAACCGAAAATGGTTATGTGCGCTATCAAAAGCCCGATAAGGATATGAGCTACAAAAAGCTCTATGAGCTCGCCGCGCAAAGACTACTGCCAGCGATTAAAGAGACGACCAAAAAGCACGCGCCCGGCTGCAAGCTCTACTGCATAAATTTAGCTTGCGACAATAGGAGTTTGCCGCCGATCATCGGATTCGGTTCGCAAGAACAGCGCGCGCAGTGGCTTGCGCGAAAAGATGGCTGGCTTCTTTGGCTCGTTCCTGATTACGAGTTTCGAGCTGAGGTCGAAGTAGACTACGAAACGGTGAAAATTTTTGATCTTTTCAATCAAGAAACGCAGCTAAATGATAAATATGCGCAGGCTAAAAAGCTCATTTGGGAGTGCGTGAAGCAGCTCAAAGCAGGTCTTGGCGAATTTGCGCTCGATATGACGGATGATTTTACGATCACGGCTACCGATTGCGATCTTAGCGATCTGAGGAAAGATTTCATAGCGATAAATCCCGAACCGTCAGGCAAATAAGGGCAAAATTTAAAATTTCATCGTCGCGATTTTATCATTGCGCGCAGCGTTTGCCCGCCCGTGCTGCCCACAAACATACCCTACTCCGAATGACGCCGCCCTGCTCCGCCAGAAGCGCCGCCATTTCAGTTTAGCGCCATCCGCTTCGCAAAGCACATATCCTGCTATGTATAATGGCTCCCTACCTCGCCCGACGCGTCATCATATCCGCACGGCGTGCCGTCTTTACCGACCGGCGCTCCGCCCGGTAGATGTCCGTAAGCGCAAATTTACTCGCTCGCTGTTATGCGACACATCCATTCGAGCGCTAAATTTAACCGCGAGCCGTGCCGCAAAGAATAAGTGTTTAGCAACAAAGCGCCCGATAAAATTTTACGCCTAAAGATCAAAAGCGGCTCGGACAAGCTCGCGCAAAAGCCCGATTTTAAGACGAAATTTAGCGCCCGTCTGTTTAAAAAAGCCGCTATTTAGCTATAAGCTTGTAAAATAGCGCACAAATTTAAAGGCGAAAAATGTATGTAATATTCGAAGGTATCGACGGCGTGGGCAAAAGCACGCAGATAGCGCGGCTGGCGGCGGCTTTTCCGCAGGCGATCGTGACCAAGGAGCCCGGCGGCACAAAGCTCGGCGAGGCGGTGCGAAGCCTCGTTTTGGGCGAGGATTTTAAGTGGCGGCGCGGCAGCGTAAATCTGCGCGAGGTCTGCGGCGAAATTTCAAAGCGCGCCGAGCTGCTTTTGTTCCTCGCAGACCGCGCCGAGCACTACGAGCGCGTGATAAAGGGCGGCGCGGACAGGCTCGTGCTAAGCGATCGCGGCTTCATCTCGGGGCTTGCCTATGCGCTGGCAAACGACGAAAACGCGGATCTTAGCGAACTCATCGCGCTTAATAAATTTGCGCTTGGGGGCAAATTCGCAGATAAAATCGTGCTGTTTTCGGCGGACGAGAAGCTCATCAGGCAGCGGCTTAAAACGCGCGCTAGCAGCGATATAATCGAAGCTCGCGGGCTTAAATACCTAATGCGCGTGCAAGATCTTATGGCGCAGGCATGCACGGCGTGCGGCGTTGAGACCCTGCAAATCGACGCCGCACAATCCGAAGAGGCGATCTGCGATCAGATAAAAAATTTCATACTTTCTTAAAATTTTAAGATGTGGAATTCTGCCGCAGAAGTTGATTTCTGAACTCTGCCGTGAAATTTTAGCTATGGAATTCCGCCCATAAAATTTCATCTCCAAATTTCGTTTATGGAATTTTACAGGCGCAGTTCTAGGTAAAATTTCATGGGCGGAATTTGTTTTATAATTTCGCGGCAAAATTTCGCCACAGAATTCTGTCTTAAAATTCTGCCGTAAACCGAAAAGGCGCGAAATTTCATAAGTGAAATCCCGCGCGGAATTTTAATCCGCGGATTTGCAGGCGGAATTCTGCTTAAGCTTTAGATTGAAAGGATAGCGATGAAGACGTTAAAGTTTGTTTTACGCAAGGTTTTTAAATTTATATTTCTGCTTTGGGTGGTCATAAGCTCGCTTTTCGGCACATATATGATTGCCGATAAATTTTTCGGCCGCACCGTCGTGGCCTGGACGCTCATCCGTGATTTTAGCAGCGCTTCGCTGGATCTGAAGGATTTTAGCATCAGCGCCCGCTTAAGAGCTACCACTATCGGCGGACGATCATGGCGCGATGAGCGCGAGTCGAAGCCCGACTTTTCGGACGACAACTCCACCGGCGCCCCGTATGAACTAAGTATAAATTTTGAGCACGTGAGTGCGCCCGGGATAGTGCTAAAAAATATCAAACTCGAGCAGGTGCAAAGCGGACGCGTCGTGTTTGAAAAGGATGAGCTGGAGGTGCCGATAAAGATGGGCTATAGCGGTTACAAAAGCGGCGAATTAGAGATACCTGATCTCGATTCTGCGCATGTCAAGCACAGACTGAGCGCCGAAATATGCGTGTCTGGGGGCGCTTGCACAAACTTCGTGCATTATTTCTTGCCGTACAGGCATGTAGAGGGCACGGCGGCTCTGCGAGGTATTTTTTAGCCGCGAAAGATTCGGCGCGAAATTTTAAAACATAAAATTTGCGGCGGTATGGGTTAATTTGGCTGAATAAACGAGTAGATTATCGATGCCCGTAACGTGGCGGTATAGTTTATTTATGTGGTGGGATTTTGTCCGACAAAAATTTATGCCCTATTCCGGCACCGATAAATAAATCTGCTAACAAATCCCGAGAGGCGACAATCTATAAAATGATAAATTTACAATGCAGCGATTGGGTATAAAATTTTAAAATTACCGGCAAAAATATCATAATTAAAAAAGCGCGTTACATATTATAAAATGCGCTTTATTATCATTCGCCCTTTTATAATTTTCAGTATTTTTGCTAGTCGTTTCAAAAACGCTTTGCAAAATTTAGGCTATATTAAAGCTTAAAATACGCCTATTACGCATTTCTTAACTATTCAAAATTTTTTACTTCTTAAAAATCAAAATTTTAGCCATTTAAAATTTATACTTGAATTTAAACTGCAATTTAATTAAACATTAAAAATCTTTGTATTATTATTCGCCGTGTTAATAATCAATTCTATAATCATTAAGTAAGGAAATATAAATGTTTAGAAGATTCTCTCTCTCTCTCTCTCTCTATGCCTCGCTGCTCTTTTATGGCTCGCTTTACGCGGAAGAGCCGGCCAACTCACAAGAACTGGGAACTATCCAGGTAACGGGCAATGTCGATTCGCAAAGCGTAGCCGAGCAAAAGGTTGGCGAAACTAAAACTACCGCGCAGACTATCAAGAAGCAGCAGATCACCGATAGCAGAGACTTGGTGCGATACCAAACGGGTATCACGGC
>CAUVFI010000118.1:0-3899 GCA_963551055.1 uncultured Campylobacter sp.
TGGGTGATGCAATACGCACCAATCGGCGTTTTTGCGCTAATGTTTGTAGTGTTTAATAAAAGCGGTATCGAGGCTTTCAGCTCGCTATTAAATGTCACGATTACCCTATACGTGGGACTTGCGATCCAAGTATTTGCGGTTTATTGCGTTATTTGTATGCTTATCGGAGTTAGCCCGATTAAATTCCTTAAAAAAGTGCGTCCGCCGATGCTTACGGCTTTTGTTACCCGCAGCTCCAACGGCACGCTTCCGATTACGATGCAAACCGCCGAAGATATGGGCATTCCAAAGGCGATCTACGGCTTTGTTTTGCCCGTGGGTGCTACGGTGAATATGAACGGCACGACCGTGTATTTGGGCGTGTGCACGCTCTTTATCGCTAATGCTTGCGGTATCGATCTAAACAGCAGCCACTACCTCACGATCATCATCACTTCGATGCTTGCGGCGATCGGAACTGCCGGAGTTCCGGGAGCTGGTGCGCTGATGCTGCTTTTAGTGCTCGAGTCTATCGGCGTCAAGGTAAGTGGTAACGTAGCGATCGCTTACGGAATGATTTTGGGCATTGATGCGATTTTGGATATGGGGCGAACCTCGATGAACGTAACGGGCGATGTTGTCGCGTCGATCTACGTCGCAAAGAGCGAAAACGAAATGGATATGAGTAAGTGGGAGAATTAACCCAAGTAAAATTTAGAAAGGACGAGCTATGAAAAGAGTTGGGATTATCGGTGGAATGGGGCCTTTGGCGAGTGCGGATCTGTATATGAAGATCATAGAAGAGACTGCGGCGGGCAGTGATCAAGAAAATATTCCGCTTGTAATTGATAGCTATCCGCAGATTGAAGATCGCACGGCATTTATCTTAGGCAAAGGTGAAAATCCGCTTCCGCGCCTAAGCGAGAGCGCCGTTAGGCTCAAAAATGCAGGCTGCAAGGCGTTTGCGATGGCGTGCAACACGGCGCATTTTTTCGCAGACGATGTAGAAGCTGCGGCGGAAATCCCGCTAATTCATATCGCTGAGGTCACCGTAAAAGCGATCCGCAAAAATTATCCAAACGCCCATAAAATCGCTGTGCTAGCCACTATCGGTACAAAAAAAGCTAAAATTTACGACGATCCGCTCAAAGAAGCGGGACTAATCAGCGTGGAGCTTGGTGAAGAAAATCAAGCGGTTTTGATGGATTGCATCTACAAAGGCGTTAAAGCGGGCAAGACTGCCGAATACGTGGGGGCTTTTGAGAATTTGCTAGGCAAAATCGATGCTGATATTTATGTCGTTGCCTGCACCGAGCTGCCGCTATTTTTGCCATTAATCAAAAGCGATAAAATTTTCGTCGATCCTACTAGAGAGCTTGCTAAGGCGATCGTGGAATTCTCAAGATCGTAGAGCCGCAAAAAGGCTTTGCAAGCGCGAATTTTAAACCGCAAAATTTTACGATGATTTAAGTCATAGAATTTTGCGGAATTGCGTTAGCTCAAAATTCCATCGAGGCGGAATTTTATGATAGTGGAATTTCATCACAGCATTTTAAACTTAAAATTTTGTCAAAATTTAATCCGTAAGATCCAGAATGTAAAACCTCTGAAGTAAAATTCCGTAACAAAATTTGCTCGTAAAATTTCGCGCTGAAATTTAAGCTAAAATTTCATTAAATTTGACCGTTTCTAAAGCCCGAATTTAATATAATCTCCAAATCAAAAAAAGGACCAAAAATGAGCGACTACACCCACCTGCACCTTCACACCGAGTATTCGCTGCTAGACGGCGCGAATAAAGTAAGCGAGCTCGCCGAGCTTTTACAGAGCCGCGGCACCAAGGCGTGCGCGATCACCGACCACGGCAATATGTTCGGCGCGATAGACTTTTATCAGACGATGAAAAAGCACGGCATCAAGCCGATCATCGGCATCGAGACCTATCTGCACAACCACGACGATATCGGCGATAAAAGCGACCGCCAGCGCTACCACTTGATACTCCTTGCCAAAAACGAGACTGGCTACAAAAATTTAATGTATCTTAGCTCGCGCGCGTTTTTAGACGGCTTCTACTACTACCCGAGGATCAACAAAAAAATTTTGAAAGAGCACAGCGAGGGGCTCATCTGCTCCTCGGCATGCTTAGCGGGCGAGGTGGAATTTCATCTAAATAGAAGCGAGCGAAATTTAAAGCGCGGCGCGGGCGGCTACGAAGCGGCGAAAAAGGCGGCGCTTGAGTATAAGGAAATTTTCGGCGAGGATTTTTATCTCGAGATCATGCGCCACGGCATCGGCGAGCAGTTAAACGTCGATAAAGACCTCATCCGCCTCTCGCGCGAAATCGGCGTCAAGATCATCGCCACGAACGACGCTCACTACTCGCGCAAGGACCGCGCCAAGGCCCACGACGTCTATCAGTGCATCTCGATGGGCAAGACGATCAACGACGGCGACCGCCTAAAACACGTCGTTTCGGAATTTTACGTAAAAAGCGACGAGGAGATGAGGCGGCTTTTTGCGGACATCCCCGAAGTGATCGAAAATACCGCTGAGATCGTGCAAAAGTGCAATCTGAAATTTGCCTTCGACGAGAAGGACTACGCGCCGACGCCGCCGAATTTTAAATTTTCGATCGAATACGCCGCTAGGCTCGGGCTTTCGCTGCCGCAGCCTGATGAGCGATATAGCTTTGCAAACGATGATTTTTTATTCGATCATCTCTGCCGCGAGGGGCTTAAAGAGCGCCTTAAATTTATCGATTCACAGAAACACGAAATTTATCGCGAGCGCCTGGAAAAGGAGCTTGCCATTATCAAAAACATGCATTTTTCGGGCTATATGGTCATCGTGCAGGATTTCATCAACTGGGCGAAGGATCACGACATTCCGGTTGGCCCAGGTCGCGGCTCTGCGGCGGGCAGCATCTGCGCGTACGCGCTTCGCATTACCGACCTCGATCCGATCCCGTATAATCTGCTTTTCGAGCGATTTTTAAATCCGTCGCGTATCTCGATGCCCGACATCGACGTGGACTTTTGCCAGGCGCGCAGAGGCGAGGTGATCGACTACGTCATCGATCAGTACGGCAAATACAACGTCGCGCAGGTTGCGACCTTCGGTAAGCTGCTCGCGCGCGGCGTCATCCGCGACGTAGCTCGCGTCTGCGATATGCCGCTTTCGCAAGCCGATAAGATGGCGAAGTTGATCCCCGATAAGCTCGGTATCACGCTTACGCAGGCTTACGACGCCGAGCCGAAGCTGAAGGAATTTATCGACGCAGATCCGATCGCACAGCAGGTTTGGGAGTTTGCGCTGGGCCTTGAAGGGCTCAATCGCAACGCAGGAATGCATGCCGCGGGAGTGGTGATCTCAAACGAGCCGCTGTGGAACAAAGCGCCGCTATTTAAGCAGGATAAGGGCGAGGATGCGCGCCTGGTAACGCAATACACCAAAAACTATCTCGAGGACGTCGATCTGATAAAATTTGACTTCCTGGGTCTAAAAAACCTCGATGTGATCGATAATGCCGCCAAGCTTGTAAAGCGCCGCTACGGCCGCGATATTGTCTGGGAGGAGATCGATTTCAACGACCACAAAACCTATGAGACGATTCAAAGCGGCAACACGCTGGGGATTTTCCAAATCGAGGGCGCGGGCATGCAGGATCTTGCGATGAACTTGCGCCCCGACCGCTTCGAGGATATCATCGCGATGATCTCGCTCTACCGCCCGGGACCAATGGATCTAATCCCTGATTTTATCAGGATCAAACACGGCGAGCTAAAAGCAAGTTATATCTTCCCCGAGATAAAAGAAATTTTAGAGCCAACATATGGCATCATCGTCTATCAAGAGCAGGTCATGCAGATCGTGCAGAAGGTGGGCGGCTTTAGCTTGGGCGATGCCGATCTGGTGCG
>CAUVFI010000119.1:0-3882 GCA_963551055.1 uncultured Campylobacter sp.
TCGACATTTTTCATCCTTTCAGGTATTTTTCTATCAAATTTAAAACCAAATCGCGTAGACTCGCATCATAGCCCGCCATCGCGCCGCTTACTTCGTCTATCAGGCGCTGCTTGTAGCTTCTAGCGCCCGCAAGTCCGAGTAAATTTACGAAGGAATTTTTCGCGCCGTCCGCTCCTACCGGTTTGCCTGCGCTTGCCTCGTCGCTCGTGGCGTCTATGATATCATCCTCGATCTGAAATATAAGACCTAGCTTCAGCCCGATCTTATAAAGCTCATGCGCGAGCTCGTCATTTAGCCCGCCGATTATGGTGCCTAGCTCAAACGCCGCTGCGATGAGTGCGCCCGTTTTGTGCAGATGCAAAAACTCAAGCTCGCTTTGCTTTAACGGGCTGTTTTCAAAATGACAATCGATCGCCTGACCGAGCACCATGCCGCTACTGCCTGCGTTTCGTGCTAGAGTTTTAATGCATTTTATCTTGATTTCGTCGCTTAGGTTCGCACTCGCGGCGATCAAAAATGCGTCGGTATTTAGCGCATCGCCCACCAAAATCGCCGTGACTTCGTCGTATTTTTTATGCAGGCTCGGCCGTCCGCGGCGCAGATCCGCATCGTCCATCGCGGGCAGATCGTCGTGGATAAGCGAGTAGGTGTGGATCATCTCAAGCGCCATCGCGATCGCCAGCGCGCCCTCAAAGCGCCGCTCATCCACTGTCGAGACGACGCCTAGCAGCAGCTGCGCGCGAAAGTGCTTGCCGCCCGCTTGCAGCATGTAATTGAGCGCCTCCTCAAAGTACGGATGAAAGCTCGGCGCCTTCAGTTCGTTGTGCTTCAAGTAATCTTTAAATTTTTCTAAAATATCCATCAAATTCCTATCGCATGGTTGGGCTTTGGAGCCGCTTTTTGCGCGCTCGTTCGGCTGCTTTTACTTCTCGCGTTTATCTACTTTTCGCTCATTTTGCTTGTCGCGCTCGCACTTTTTGCCGCCCGTTTTATGACATTTGGTTGCGTTTTGCGTGCCGTTAAATTTTATTTCTTTTGCGCTTGTTAGAGGCAAAACGACCGAAACGCGTCGCAACCGCCTCTTATAAATTTTAAACTCTCCGATCGGTTGCTTCGCAAATTCTAAAACTATAAAATTTTGAAATTTTATCCGACCGGTATGTTTAAATTTACCGCTCCAGCCCGCGAATTTCTAAATTTAAACGATCCGCTCCACCAGATTTACTACCGGGCCCGTTTGTAAAACCGCCTCAGCCCTTATCGCCGAGCAGATCGCCTAGACCGCCGAGCCCTCCTAGCATGGACGCTGCGGCGCCTTTCTTTTCGTTTTCGACAAGTTTTATCGCATCGCCTATCGCCGAAATTAGCAGTATCTGCAAACTCTCTTTGTCGTTAAAAAGGCTGTCGTCGATGCTTAGATCGAGCACCTCGCCCGCGCCGTTTAGCCTGATGGCGACCATGCCCGCGCCCGATTTTACGGTAAATTCCTTGCGCGCATTCTCCTCCTCGATCTGCTTAGCCTTGGCCTGCATCCGATCGAGCATTTGCCCCATTTTTGAAAAATCCATTCCTTCAAACATCTTTACTCCGTTATTTGGTTTTTTTCGTTTACCTGCACGATTTTTGGTTCAAAATTTTTCGCTTTTTTGGTGCTCATCTGAGCGTAGGCCACGATGATGACGATGTCGCCGACGCAGACTTTGCGCGCGGCCGCGCCGTTTAGGCAAATCTCGCCCTTTTTCTCGCCGCGAATCACGTAGGTGGCGAAGCGCTCGCCGTTATTGACGTTTAGGATCTCTACTTTTTGGTACTCGCAAAGCCCCGCAGCCTCGATGAGCTCGGGTCCGATCGTGACCGAGCCCACGTAGTTGAGGTTGGCGTCCGTCACGCGCGCGCGGTGGATTTTGCTTGATAAAATTTCGATTTTCATCGGCCGTCCTTTAAATTTAGTCTAAATTTGACCCGCCTCGCGCCGCGACGAGCTCGCTTACGACCTGCTTGTCGCTGAAGGGGTGCTTCACGCCCTTGATCTCCTGGTAGGTCTCGTCGCCTTTGCCCAAAATAGCGATCATCTCGCCGTTTTTGGCAAGATCTAGCGCGCGCGCGATCGCCTCTTTGCGATCCGCGATCTTTAAAATTTTATCTTTTCGGCGCATGCCGGCGCAAATTTGTTCGATGATCTCGTCTGGATCCTCGCTGCGCGGGTTATCGCTCGTAACGATGCAAATTTTAGCAAAGTGCTCGGCGATGGCGCCCATTTTCGGACGCTTGCCGTGGTCGCGATCGCCGCCCGCGCCGAAAACCGCGATGATCTCGCCGCTTGCGCGCAGCGCGTTTAGCACCTTTTCGATGCCGTCCGGGGTATGAGCGAAATCGACGATTACAAGCGGATTTTTATTTACGATCTGCACGCGACCCTCGACGCCGCCGAAGTTTGCCAGGGCTTTTGCGATCTTCTCATTCGGCAGCTTGGTCAGAATTTTAACCGCTGCAAACGCCGCGGTAAGGTTGTAGAGATTAAACTCGCCGATCAGATCGCTTTGCAGTTGCGCATTATCGCCGTTTGGGGTGCGCACGAGCGCGTCGATGCCTCCCTTTAGTCCGTATCCGCTTACGCCGAAGCTTGCGGCGTTTTTGATGCCGTAGGTAAGGGCGTTTGCAGGGTTAAATTTGATATGCCCGTCATCGGCGTTTATGAGCTTTGGCGCATCGTCTGCGAAAAACGAACTCTTGACTGCCGCGTATTCTTCCATACTACCGTGATAATCGAGATGATCTTGGCTGAGATTAGTAAAAATTTTAAGCGCAAAATTTAGCCCCTGGATGCGGTTCTGCGCGATCGCATGCGAGCTGACCTCCATGACGAAATACTCGCAGCCCTGCTTGCTGGCTTCATAAAGATAGCTCATCGTCTTAAAAACCGAACTCGTCGTAAGCCCCTTCTCGTCGATTCTACGCTCGTTTATGAAAGCGCCGCGCGTGCCGCTTAAGCCGCAGCTAAAGCCCAGATCCAGCAGCGTCGAATAGATTACCGCCGCTGTCGTGGTCTTGCCGTTGGTGCCCGTAATGCCTACGATTTTGATGCGCGGATCGATATTTAAAAGCTCCTTTGCCCGCGCGATAGAGATGATCTGCGCGCCTTTTTGTACCGCTTCGGGTTCAAATTTGGCATTCGCGTCCGTGCGCATAAAAAAGCAGCCCGCCTCGCACTCGGCGGAGTTGTCGGTTATAAAGCTATTTTCGAGTCGTATTTTCATGATTTTTGATTTTTTGCATCAGCGCTTCGAAGCGTTCATCGCCTGCGTATGCGGCAGCCGAGTTTTCGACGTAATTAAGCCCCATCTCGTAGTAGCCGTTTTCTATCAAATTTTCTAAAAATTCTATCATCTCGCTTTTGTCTGAAATGGCGATTTTGGAGGAAAAAATGATCGATTCGAAAGCCTCTTTAAAGCCTCTTTGACCTACCGCGCGCATAAAATCGGCATAGGCGATAACGGCGATCTCATCCTCGGCACCGGGCTCGGAGGCTACTTCATTCGCGATCTTTTCGTTGATGGAGTTTAAAATTTTAAAAAGCTCCGCAGTCTGGGTTTTGGGGCTTAGGTTGTAAAAATCAAAGAGCATAAGCGCTTCTTCGCGGTCTGCCAGCGCGGTCTGGCAAAGCTCAAGTAAAAATAGAATTTCCTCCTCGCCGCTTTTTTCGTAGGCGAGCGAAAAATATAGCTTCGCAAGCTCGAATTCCCCGCGCGAAAAGGCCTTTAGTCCCAGTTTTTTATAATTCAAACTCTTCGCCTTCGGGGACGTTTACGACGCTAAGCTCTGGATGGATATCCATGCGAAGCTGGCGCTCGACGCCGTATTTTAGGGTCTGCGCACTTGCGG
>CAUVFI010000120.1:0-3869 GCA_963551055.1 uncultured Campylobacter sp.
GAGTTTATTGCACGATCCATATTTTCCGTCACCGTAATCGCAGGATTTAAAAAGCATCCTTTGCTCTTCGTTATTAAAATCCTCTAACTTTACCAAGCTTGTCAAATGCGATTTTGCTGCAGCAGGGATCACTACAAATGCCGCTATAAACGCAAATAACGAAATTTTAAGATAAAATTTTTTCATTAGCACTCCTTATTTTAAGCGACGATTATATTTAAAAATTTTTAGCTGCTTCTTAAAATTTAAGAGGCGCGGCAGTGCGATAAGTGCGCCGTAATCCCGTCCCGCCTGCGCTTAGATTAAATTTTAAAATTTTCCGTCCGCCACGCACGAAAACTCCATAATCCACCGCTAAATTTCGCTCGCAACGGGTCTAAGTTGCGCAGGCATAATCCGCCGCCCTACTTCCCGTCTAAATTTAAAATTTCGCTCGAAATTTCATCTATCGTCGCGTTGAAATCCTCCGCCAGCGCGCGCTTTAGCTCCTCTTTCGCCGCCATCATATCGCGCACGATCGCAGCTTCAAACTCCTCTCGGTTCAGCGCCTCGTCGCCCTTGGCAAACGCAAAATCCAGCCCAAACCACGTAGCCACGGCAAACGCAGGCACGCACACCACCGCGCCCGGGCCGCACACGAGCCCCGCACTACCGCTAGTCGCGCTGGCGCCCGCTTTGGTAAGGGTCTTCGCACCCGTTTTAGCCGCAGTTTTAGCGAGGCTCTTGCTTATCAGCTTTGCGCCCAGCACGCCGCCCAGCGCCCCTAGCCCCGTCCCGCTCGCGCGATACGCCTTGCTTTTTAGGCTGAAGCTCTGCGTGACGTTAAGATCAACTTTCGCGCCGTATTTTTTGAGCGTAAAATTTAGCGAACTCTCATAATCTTTGACGTTTGCCGCAGCGATTTTAGCGATGTTTTCGCCAAAATCTTTCGGAAAACTCTCGCTTACGAAGAGCGCAAATTTCTCATTCAGATACGCCCCCGCGTCATCGTCCCACACGCCGTGCCACAGCACCAGATAATCGCTTAGAAACGAGTAATTGAAATCCGCCATTTTCTGCGCGCTAAGCCTCGCGCCCTCGTCGTAAACGGCGTCGATGTAGCTATTTAGCGCGGACGCGGCGTTTGCCTCCGCGGCAAGGCGCGTGGCGTTTAGCTCGCCTCTTAGAACGTCCGCCTCGCGCGCGCTTAAGATCAGCCGCTCGCCGCTTTGCAGCACGATCTGCACGCCCGTCTCGACCGCGCTTTTAGGATGCACACCCTCGGCTTCGCCCGCAGCAGTGCGCGTCTGCGCGGCGCAGATCAAACACAGCGTGACGTAGGCAAGCGCGAATATCGTGCCGCTAAAGCGCCCTATTTTGGGCGCGGACGTGGCTCGCGGCATAAAAAGCACGAAGGCGCAAAGATGCGAGATCGCGCAGTAAAAGAGGAAATCTCCCGCGCAGATCAGAAACAAAAGAGCGATTTTCAGCGAGCTAGGGCTCTGCGACAGCGCCAGATCAAACAGCGCGTTTTTGTAAAATTTCAAAGCGTAAATTTCATTTAGTAGAGCGGATCTGAAGTGCGCTTGCGGCGCGGTAGATTTTAAAATTTCAAAAATTTCGGCTACCGATGCGTGGCTGGTCGCGGATTTTTCAGCGGAACTGCCGGCGACCATACTCGTTGCGGCGGGATTTTGGGCTAAATTTTGTGCTGCGGCGGGGCTAGTCGTAGAATTTTTAGCGAAGACCCGCGGCGCAGCGGCGGTATTTGCCTTAGAATTTTCAGCCGAGGCGTACACCGCCCTGACGGAGCCTGCTTTAAAATTTGCGACCGAAGCGGTAGGTTTTTTGACGATGGCCGGCGCAGGCTTGATGGCATTATCCGTCTCGGAATTTCTAATAACTATGACGGCGTTATTCACAGCGGAATTTTTAGCGGATTTAGCGGAATTATCTGTTGCAAAATTTCCGACGGGTGCGGAAGCGTTGTTTATCGCGAAATTTTCAGCGAATGCGGCGGTGCGGGCGGGCGAAGTAAAATTTATCGCGGAATTTTGAGAGTGTGCGGTAGTATCTACGCCGTCTGCGAACCGCAAATAGGCTAAATTTATAGTGAAATTTACCGCTACGGCAAGCGCGGCGAGCAGCAAAATGCTAAGTTTGAGCGATAAAATTCTAGGATTTTTAATCTCTTTTAGACTGAGCTTCAGCACCGCCAGGCGCATCAGAGCAAGCCCTGCAGGCAGCGCCGCGAACGTCACGAATAGCTCCGCGCCGCGCAGATCCGCTATGCCTAGCGCCAAAGTGGCGCTTAAGAGGATCGCGCCCGCGCAGGCAAAAACCCCGCTTATCAGCCTACCTCTAAAAATTTTAATCAAAGTCCCGCTGCTGCGAAATAGCGCCGCATTGGCGCGCTGCTTCGCCTCGTAAAAAAAGCTAAATAGCACCCGAAATAGCGCATAAGCCCAAAACGCCACCAGCACGCAAAAGCCCGCATCGTCCAAATCCTGCGCGTAAAGCGCGAAGCAAAAAACGCTAACGATCAGCGCTAGTCTAAGCGCTATTTCACAGATCCAGCGGCGCGTCGTCGTCATCGAGCCTGTTTGCCTCATTGATCTTTGGAATGCCCATCTCTTCGATATTTAGAGGCGGCGCTGGTTTAAATTTCGCCTCGTCCTGCCGCCGCTCTTGCGCTTCAAAAGACGACCAGCCGCCATTGGCACTATCATCACTCTCAAAATACGAGGCATCCTCTCGCTGCGCACTCTCCGCTCCTCGTGACGCGCCCGCTACCTTCTCTGCGCCTTGCGATGCGCCTTTTACATCTTGCAGCGCGTCTTTTGCGCTCTCCGCACTCTTTGCGTTCTGCTCGGCCGAATTTCCGCGCATACGCTCTGTTTGAGGCGAGACGCCGCCCGCTATTGCATCATCTAAATTTTGCCCATTAAATTCTTGCTTTTGCGGAGCGTCTTGTGCCGCACGACGCACCTCTGCCAAGCCCTGCTCTGCGCTAAATTTCGACTCGCCGTCTATCTCCTCGCCGTCCTGCGCATCGCTTTGACCGAAGCTAGGCATCTCATCAAAATCGATATTTACTCCGGAATTTCGAGCACTAGCGGAGCTTGCATTTAAGCTTACGCCGCTATTTTGCGCTTCATTAAAATTTTGAGCTTCGTTAAAATTCTGCGTTAAATTTTGCTGTAAATTTTGTGCTACACCCTGATGCGCCGTATCGAGGCGCGGCGCAGCAGGCTCCTCAAAACCCTGATCTTGCAGCTGCGAGACGTAATCGAGATTGTCATTTTCGTTAAAGATCGCGCTCTCGCTGGGCTCGCCGCCGAAGCTCGTATCGACAAAACGGGTAAATCTGCCCTGAAAGCCCACCTCGATCGTCCTGCCCGCCTCGCCTGAGCGATTTTTGCCGACGATGATTTCGGCTTTTTCCTGATAGTCGTTGCGCCTAAATACGGGCTCGCCCGCGTCCTTGCCCTCGGCCTCCAGCCGCGAAATGCGCTCGCGCTCCATCTGCTCTTTATAAACCTCGTCGCGATAGACGAAAAGTATGATGTCGGCGTCCTGCTCGATCGCGCCGCTTTCGCGCAGATCGCTTAGCATCGGGCGTTTGTTAGAGCGCGCCTCAAGCGAGCGGTTTAGCTGTGATAGCGCGATGATCGGGATGTTTAGCTCGCGCGCCAAGAGCTTGAGCCCGCGTGAAATTTCAGCGATTTGCAGGTGGCGCTCGGAGTAGTTGCTCGTGCTCGTCATAAGTCCTATGTAATCGATCACGCAGAGCTCGATGTTGGCGTCTGCGGCTTTGAGTTTGCGCAGCTGGGTACGGACTTGGTGGATGTTCACGTAGCCGCTGTCATAGACGAAAAGCGGCATATTCA
>CAUVFI010000121.1:0-3822 GCA_963551055.1 uncultured Campylobacter sp.
TCGATAAAGAAATTTCATATGAGCTCCTTGAGGAATGGGCAAATTTAATCGAGTGCCGCGAGGACATAGGATATGAGGATGAAATTTTGCAGGAAATCATATTTGAACTGGCAAACCCTTGCCTTTATGGGGAGATAGACGAGAGGAAGATTTGTATGATTTTGGATAAAATTAAATACGGGCGGAGCGAGACGAATGATATTAGAGAAAAATATTGATATTGTGGGCGAGAGGGCAATTTTATTGATGGCGCTAGGCTCATTGCAGGCATTGGAGCACCAGGCGATTACCATAGATGAAAGCCAAAGAATTTTGTTTTCGCCCTATATTTCAACGCATTTGGAAAACAATAAAGTTAGCAAGCGTGTCATAGATATAATAACTGAATGTTGCGAACTAGAGGATATTTTCGAGATAATCCCTACAAAATATATACAAACCTTACGAATATTGCAAAATAGAATAATAAAAATTTTAAAGCGATACGATGAAGAGCCCAGAAAAAGATGGGTAATTATAGATGAAAAATAGCCTACATAGCTCCGTTTCTGGCGAACAAGTAAATGAAATTTGACTCAAGAAAAGTTAAAAACTTTCAAGGAATTTTTAACTTATCTTGAACCTTTAAAATTTTAACGTCACGATAGAAACTCTGTGTAAATTTAAGTCCTTCCAATACTTGATAGTGCTATTAATAAGATCGATGACACAATATAAATCATAGATTTTAGATGAGACGGCAAATTTTACGATTTAAGGAGTTTGATGTATCTTATTTGATGACTTTATGAATTTTAAGCTATTAGTTTAAAAATAAATTTAGTAGATAAAATCCTCTGATTTAGATAAAACACATTTTTCTTATACCGCAATGAATTCAAGAGTAAAATTTTGAAGTCACGATGCTATGATATAAATTTAAAGATATTTGTTGCAGAGGGTGGATTTGAACCACCGACCTTCGGGTTATGAGGAATTCGTGCACCTAAGTAGCCATTAAGCTACAAAAATATATAATAGCTTTATGCAAGTAAAATATACTCCATACTTTGAAAAATGGTATAAGAATTTATCGGATTACAAAGCCAAAGCTTCTATTTTGCGTCGTATCGACAAAATAAAAAATGAGAACTATTTTGGCGACTATAAATCCGTAACGAATGCTATCGATATATATGAGCTTAGAATTTTCGTTTCAGGCGGCATTAGAATTTATTTTACTTTCAAAGGCGATACGTTGATTATTTTGCTTTGTGGTGGCGATAAATCCACTCAAGCACGTGATATTGAAAAAGCCAAGGAAATTTTAAAGGAGCTTCGATGAAAGAGTTAAAAACTTTTGAATTGTCTGACTTTTTAGACAATGACGATGTAAGAAAAGAATATTTAAATCAAGTTTTGGCTGACGGCGATTTAGAGGAGCTTAAAAGAGCTCTTTTGTATATTTCAAAAAGCTATGGCGTTGAAAAAATAGCTAAAAAAGCTAACCTTAACAGAGAGAGCTTTTATAAAATTTTTAAACCGAATTCTAAGCCTAGATTTGAGACGATCTCTAAAATACTTCGCGCCTTTGATATGAATTTAAGCGTTTCTGCTTAAATATTGAGGTTACTAGCTTCAGGCTTAAGAATATTTAATATTTTGAGTTTTATTTGTTTTTTAATGTTTCCTCGTAAATTCTCTTTTTTATCAAATTTAGAATGTCTATTTTGTCGTTTTCTGAAAGCTGGTTGTAATAGAATTCTATATTTGATATTTGTTTATTTTCTTTTGGCGTTTCTTTCTCTCTTTTATCCACTATGTCGAATAGTGCAAAATCGTAATTTCCGTTTTGATCCTCTTTTTTGCCTATAAATGCTCTTATTGCATAGATAATAAGTGCTATTACCGCGATTGCGAAAACTATTTCTAAAAAATAATACAAATATACCATCTTTAACGATGTATCCATCATATCGACGGACTTATCCATTAATCTTTCAAAACTATTCATTTTTTAGCTCCTTTTCTAATACCTTGATTTTTATTTTTGCAAGAAAATACTCTTGTTCTTGTTCTGTGAGTTTTAAAAAGTAGTTTTTTAGTTCATCAAATTTTGAAGTTTTTTCATTCTCTTTGTAAAAATTTTCAATTATAAAATTATATAGTTTGGGTCGTTTTTTTTCCCAATTATATAGTGTTCTTAGCTCTATTTCTAGGGCATTTGCAATTTCTTTTTTGTCAATCATCTTGAAAATACTTCAATATTTAATTAAAATTTAAGCATTATTTTGAAATAATTTCATTGCAAGTTAAAAAATTTCAATTTATGCTTTTGTTTATTATAGCAAAAACGCTTCTTGAAATTCAAATTCTCGCACTATGCCGCGACAGAGTAAAGATGTCTAGGGTCGAAGTTAGGCGGGAATTCCACCCGAGTAAGTGGCTAAACTGCTTAGGGCGGTTTGTGAAAATAACTCTTCCTCCCGCCCTCTAGGTTTAATCGAGTTAAGCTCAATCAAATATAAAGGAAGAGTTATGGACTACATTCTACAAGACTTTAAAGTCTCTTACGAAATTTCAAGCGCTATTGCAAAAAGCGGTGCCAAAGGCGAGATGAACGGGCGGGCTTACTCAAGCTCCGTGAAAATTACCGCTCG
The DNA here is from genome assembly GCA_963551055.1 of uncultured Campylobacter sp. Lineage (GTDB taxonomy): Bacteria > Campylobacterota > Campylobacteria > Campylobacterales > Campylobacteraceae > Campylobacter_B. The sequence goes on from CAUVFI010000121.1 coordinate 2,640, forward strand.
CAATCGATACGAGGAGGAAAACTCTGTAACGAATTGCGTCGATCTCAAGGAGCAAGAGCTCATAGTTAGAATTCTTTGCAAAGATGATCTAACCGCAGGGGTTCTTACTACGAAATTTAATCAGTTTTTCAAAAACAAGGGTGTTTTGAAATTTAACGCCGGGCTTCCATCGTTTAACAATGGCGCATATACGCTTACGACCGACGAGGACGATGCTTATTGGATAAATTTTTTAAATAACGTTTCTCCTAAAAAATAACAAGCTTTACAAAGCCGATCCGTGTGGTCGGCTTGATAAAGTCTGCGCGTGACTTAAATTTTTTAAGGAGAATTTATCATGAATAAATTCAAAGAGTTTATCAAGAGCAAGACTGCGAAAGTTTTGTCTTTTGTCGGTTTTGGTGTTGCTGGTGCAACGAATGCTGTGGCTGATGTAAGCTATACCGCTGGAACTGGTTTTAGTGGTTCGATCGATTTAACCCCTTTTTATAGTGCCGTTACGATTATTATCGTTGTTTTGGGCGCTATTTATGCTGTTAAAACTGGTCTTAGCTTATTTAAGAAATAGCTTTTTACCGCCCCCTTTCGGGCGGTATTTTTTAAAAGGGTTTAAAAATGCAGATTTCAATCTTACATTTATCTTTACTTTTAAACGCTTTTTATGCGATTTTGGCGCTTTCGTTCTTTGCGGTCAAGTCTATTTTTGCAGGTTTGGATCTGTTTTCAAAATGAGTGAAGCGGAAATTTTAAGTCTAACCGGTTTGAGCTTAGAGCGATATAGCTTCTTGATGGCGCTTAGCGGTTGTCTTTGCGGTTTTTTATTCGTCTTGGGGATATTTCTTACAATTTCCAAGATTAAGTAAGGTTTTCGGAGGTTTACGATGGAATTCGTTTTAATTGATTGGATTGGCAATAAGTCGTTTGATTACTTCTTTAGTCTTTTCTTTTGGTTCGGTGTCGCAAATATCCCGTTTCAGTTGGCTTTTACGCTATTTTCGCGCCGTTGGTCTTAGGTTACTTCGCTTATTTGCTTGCCTATATACGAAGCGAAGCACGCGCGGCGTGTAGCTTTCGGACACCCGAAAGCCGCCGCGCATAACAGGGTCGCAGGGGGAGCCGATTTTATGAGCTTGCGATTAAAATCGGGTTCGCTCCCCCTACGCAAATTTAAGGAAGAGTAAAA
>CAUVFI010000122.1:0-3812 GCA_963551055.1 uncultured Campylobacter sp.
TGAGCCAAAATCAAAACTCGCACGCAAGCCCGCAGATCGCGATCATCGGCACCACAGCAAGCGGCAAAAGCGATCTTGCGCTAAGTATCGCGCGAGAAATCGGCGCCGTGATTTTAAGCCTCGATTCGCTCTGCATTTACCGGCAAATCGACATTGCAAGCGCTAAGCCAAGCGAGGAGCAGCTGCGCGAGATCAGGCACTTCGGCGTAAATTTAATCTATCCAAACGAGTACTTCAGCGTCGGCGAGTTTATCAAAGAATACGCCGTTGCGCGGGCTTTTGCAGAGCGTAGCGGCGCGCCTTTGATAATCACGGGCGGCAGCGGATTTTATCTAAAAGCGATGCTAAGCGGGCTGGCGCCGAAAGTTCCCGATTTTAAAAGCGAAATTTCAAACGATGAAATTTACGCTCTAGCGCAGCAGATCGATCCGGAATTTGCCGCAAAGCTTAGCGCGGCGGACAGTTTTCGTTTACAAAAATGGCTAAGCATCTATAAATTTTGCGGCGAGGCGCCAAGTAAATTTCTGCGCGAAAACACCGCCCCGCCCGTCATTTCGGATATTAAAATTTTTGAGATCGACGCGCCTAAGCAGTGGCTTGCGCAGCGCATCGAAGCGCGCACGAAGGCGATGTTTGAGCGCGGGCTTTTGGGGGAAGCGGAGTTTTTATTCGCTCGCTACGGCGCGGAGTGCAGGGCGCTAGGCTGCATCGGGCTAAAGGAGTGCGGGCAGCTTTTGCGCGGACAGATCACGCGGGTGCAGTGCGAGCAGCTCGTAAGCCTGCACACGGTACAGCTTGCAAAGCGCCAACGCACCTTCAACCGCTCGCAGTTCGCGGATAAAATTTCGGCGCCACCGCAAGAGCTGGAGCGTGAAATTTTAAAATTTCTTCGCCGCGAGATTTAAAAGACCCATGCTGTTTAACTAGGTACGATGGAGTTACGACGCGCCGTTTTTGTAAGAGAGTAAATAATCAAAAGCATGATAAAAGCATAAACCAAATAGCCCGCTTTTGATATTTTTTTAGATATTTCCGAAATTTCATCATCCAAAAGAATGTTATAAATTTGCACATATTTTTTATCATTCGTAGATTCTTCTAAATATGCGGAAGGACAAAAATAACTGAATACATTTAATCTTTCTTCGGGTTTTGATTGGTTATTTTCGCTGTCTATTTGCTTTAGAATTGCAAGGCGATGATTCGCAATTAGTTTAATATCATAATCCACACTTTTGCCGCTATTAATCTTTATTAAATTCAAAATTTCCTTTGGTGCACTTTCATTGTTTTCTAATACATAATTTCTAAATTTATCGGGCTCTATTTTTGTGCTTTGAAATATCCCGCTAAATGGATTAAAAAGTTCTGGTTTAACCAATAAAAACATTATAAAGCAAACATAAATAAAAATATGAAAAATGTAAGAGATTTTGTATCCCATCTTCTCAGTGATATAGGTATATCCACAAATAAGGAACAAAAATATAAAAATAAATGTGCCTGTAGTATTGATGATATCATTTAATTCCGATAAAAATGAATAATGTAAAAAAGAACTGGAAATAAGTTGGAACATAGCGATAAGAAAGATTGGAAATATTATGATAATTATTATATCTTTACACATTTTATTTTATTTATCTATAATCCTAATTTTTAGAATAACTTATATAAAGATAAAATCAAATAAATGAAATAGCAGATTAAGCTCCTCTTTTTTCAAGCAGACTTCTAAACATACATACAAACAAGGAAAAAGCAAATTTAAGACTCCATAAACCATTACAATAGTGACGGCAAAATTAATGATCTTTACGAGATTCGAATGATGGTCGCTCGTAACACGATAAAGTTTTAATAGCATTAAATCTATAAAATTTTTAATATTCTTTCTTGCCGGATCTTTAGATTCTTTATTTTTAAGATCGTCTTCTAACTCTATCTCCTTACAATACAATTCGGAAACGCGATACCTTATAGCATCAAGATGGTTCCCTGTTTTAGTTACGATATTTTTTAAAACCCTAAAACTATCGCGGAAATCATTCGCCGTCTCTTTAATAGAGCTGCTTTTTGCAGCTTTGATTATAGCTTGCTTCAAATCTTCATATTCAAAGTCCAGTTTAGAATTTACTAAATTTAAATCTCCCTCAAATATAGTGGCGGAAAAATTTACAAAGTCTTTAAATCGCACGCCATAAAAAGATGCTACTTTTTTAAATATGGCTCCATGAAAGTCTGCACGATTATTAAATATGATATTATTGAAATAAGCATTGTCTTGAAATATAACGTTAGAAAAATTTATTGGTTTTGTATCTTCTTTCTCGTCAGAGTTATCGAAATTTACCGGTTTTTCAAATACGCAATTTGAAAAGTCAACAATGCTGTTAAATTCGGATTTCTCAAACGAAACGTATTTTTTAAATTTAGAATTTTCAAATGAGACCGCTTTGTTAAATTTACAACCGATAAAACTTATTTTTTGTTCTATAGTTCCCGATATACATAGATTACTAAAATCACAATTTTGAAATTCTACCTCAAGCTTGCAAATAATCTTAGTTAAATTCAATACGCGATCTATTGCGCGAGGACCATAGAAATTTTTAATAATATACTTTCCGTTTTCCTTGTCAATATGTTCCGCGATATTGGCAAGCTCTACATCTTTGCCTATGAACCCTCTTGATTTTAAATCATCTAGCCACTCTTTGGAATTTTTCATCTCATTCCCTTAAAAAAACAGCTCTTAATACCCGCTTAAAAAGACGAAATTATTTACCGCGCCGGTTAGGAATTTCACCAAAAACGGCGCCAGCACGCATGCCACGCTAGCTAGTACGACGGCAAATTTTATCTGCACCGAGACCGCGCTCAGCGAGCCGTCAAGCTCCGCGTCCTTTCGCGGCTCGTGCAAAAACATACGCACGATAAGGCGCAGGTAGTAATACAGCGCGAGCGCGCTATTTACCGCCATGATGACGGCGAGGGCGAAGTAGCCCGAATTGACCGCGGCGCTTAGCAGATACATCTTGCCCCAAAACACGCTAAACGGCGGAATGCCCGCAAGCGAGAGCATAAAGATCGCCGCGCATAGCGCAAAGAGCGGATGGGTGCGGATCAGCCCGTCAAATTTCTCAAACGGATGCTCGAAGCGAGCCGTGAACTTGGAGCTTTGCGCGCAAATTTCGGCGCCTGGCTCGCAAGTTTCAGTGCCGAAAAAGCTCGCTTCCGCGCCGGGCTCGCTCTCTTTAAAATTTTGCTCGCCTACTTTAAAATTCTGTTCGCTTGCTTTAAAGCTCCGCTCGCCGTAAGCTAAATTTTGTCCGTTCGCGCCTAAATTTAACTCATCGGCAGAGTCTGCTAACTCGTGATTTTGCGAAAAAGAGAGCTTTGCGTTTGAGATAAAATTCCCCTCATCCTCGTCGTTTATATTTAAATTTAAAGCGGGGTTTTGGGTTTTAAATTTTAAATTTAACGCGCGCGCGCGCCTTTGCCGTACGCACCAGATGAACGCAAACGCCCCGAGATTTGCCACGGCGTATAGGATCCAGTAGGTGAAAAGCGCCGCATTTGCCTGCGTCGAGCCGATCACGATCGCGCAGAGTACGAAGCCCGCGTGCGAAACGGAGCTGAAAGCAAGCATCCGCTTGACGTCGCGCTGCACCAGCGCCATGAGGTTTGCTAGGCTCATCGTAGCCACTGCTACGGCGTATAGCACGATGTTTAGCCACTGCACGCCGATGCTTCCCAGCGCTTCAAACAGCCTGATCGCCACGACAAAGCCCGCGATCTTGGGCACGACG
>CAUVFI010000123.1:0-3801 GCA_963551055.1 uncultured Campylobacter sp.
TATAGGCTGGGCTGCGCGTGCGCGAAGTAAAAAATTCTAGCGTGCTCCAGGTATTTGCCGACGATCGAGATCACGCGGATATTTTCGCTAACGCCCTTAAGCGCGGGGCGCAAGCAGCAGATGCCGCGCACGATGAGATCGATCTTCACGCCCGCAGCGCTTGCTTTATACAGCGCCTTGATCATATCGCCGTCGACAAGAGCGTTCATCTTAGCGATGATCCTGCCGGCAGAGCCTTTTTTCTCCTCGTTTTTTATCATCGCAAGGAGTCGCTCTTTGATCTGCATCGGCGACATAGAGAGGTTGTCGAGCTTGCGGTTTTTGTTGTAGCCCGAGAGGATGTGGAAGAAATTCGTCGTGTCCTTATCGAAGCGGTCGCCGCAGGTAAAAAAGCTCACGTCGGTGTAAATTTTAGCGCTCGAGCCATTGTAGTTGCCCGTGCCTAAGTGGATATAAAATTTTAGCTTGCCGTCCTCTTTTTTGATGATCTGAGTTACTTTGGCATGGACTTTAAAGCCCGTGATACCGTAGATGACGTGCGCGCCGGCGTCTTCGAGAGCCTTCGCCCAGTGCAGGTTGTTTTCCTCATCAAACCTCGCCTTAAGCTCGACCATCACCGTTACCTGCTTGCCGTCGCTTGCGGCCTCGATCAGGCTCTGGACGATCGGGGAGTTTTTCTCCACGCGGTACAGCGTCATACGGATCGAGATGACCTTTGGATCTTTTGCGGCCTCTTTGATGAGTTTTTGCACCGGATCGAAGCTCTCGTAAGGATGGATCAGCAGGATATCCTCCTTCTCCATAGCGCTCATAACGGAGGTGTTTTCGTTAAAGGGGGGCAGAGTTTTTGGCAGATACTGAGGATGGGCTAGAAAGGAAAAATCCTTATTGGAAGCGATCTCCCAAAGCCCGTCCAGCGTAAGCGGCACGGCGCATTCATATATATCTTTGTAAAAAATTTTAAGATGGGAATTTAGAAATTCTAATAGTTCGGCATCGGCGTCTTTTTCGATCTGGAGCCGCACGAAAGCCCCTTTGCGGCGCAGTTTAAGCCCCGCTTCTAGGATCATCATAAAATCGTCTGCTTCCTCCTCCTCGATTACGATATCTGCGTTTCGCGTGACGCGGAAAGCTGCGGAGCTGATGAGCTTGTAGCCCGGGAAAATTTCCTCCGCATGGCGCTTTACGATAGTGCCGATCGGCACGTAGGTGTTTTGCGCGACCTGCACGAAGCGCGGGATCACGCGCGGAATTCTAATCATTCCAAAATGCACCGACTCGGGCGCGCCCTCGTCGCAGAGCTTGACTGCGAGGGAGAAGCTGAGGTTGTTTAGATGTGGGAAAGGATGGGTCGCATCCACTGCGATCGGGACGATGACGGGCATTATCTGCGAGAAAAAAAACTCATCCGCCGCCGGCTTGAGCTCGGGCGGTAGCTCGTCGTAACTTTTGATAAAAAGCCCGTTTTTGCAAAGCTCTTTTTGGATGCCGAAATACTGCTGCTCAAGCTCGGTTTGTTCGTTTCTTAGATAGGAGCGGATCGCGCGCAGCTGCTCAAGAGGCGTCATCTCGTCATCGCCGCTGGTTATAACGCCGGCGGTAAAAAGCTGCTTCAAGCCCGCCACGCGGATCATATAAAATTCGTCTAAATTCGTGCTGTAAATCGCTAGAAATTTTAATTTTTCAATTAGCGGGATATCTTTTTTGCATTGTTCCAGCACGCGGGTATTGAAGCGTAGCCAGCTTAGCTCGCGGTTTATAAAATTATTTTGTGTTTGCATAAAAACTCCTTTTTGAATATTAATTCTAAGATTATAGCCCAATTAAGATTAAATTTTAAAGCCCAAATTTTAAGAGCTTGCAAGTGGGGTAATTTAGTATTTAAAATTCTGCCCTAATTCCCTATTTTTCCTAAATCCTTGCACATTTGCGCGTCGCCGTCTTTGCAGCCCAGCTTTAAATACCGCTTCAAATATAAAATTTGCTCTTTCTCCTCCTCGCTCATATCAAGCACCCATTTACACGCCTCCTTTATATTGCCCCTGTCGCAAGCCTTTTTACAAAAATTTTTGCCTTCATTTTTATCTACTTTAGCCCACAACAGCAGTCCGTAAGCGTAGCACGAAGGGTAATGCTCTCCGTTGCAGCCGATTTCATAAAATTTCATAACCTCATTTATATTCTCATTCTCTCTGTTTAACGATGTGGCGAAGTGCCCGCATCCTGCGGGATTTCCTGCATCGCAGGATTTTTTAAAATACTCTTTTGCCGCAAGCTCGTCTTTTTTTACGCCTTCACCATAAAAATATAAAAGCCCGTAATCGTCGCAAAATTTCGCGTCTAGCTCGCAAGCTCTTTCGTAATATGTCTTGATTTTCGCGTGTTTTTCGTCCAAAGAAGTAAGCGAATACGCTTGTCCCATAAAAATGCAGCCTTTGGCATATCCCAAACTGCATGATTTTTCAAAAAATTCCAATGCCAAACCATCGTTTTTTCGTGCGCAAGATCTATTATTTAGAATTAAAGCCGCCAAATAGCATGCTTCGCCGTCACCGCTACTGCATTTCTTTAAATTTAAATCGTAAATATCGCACGCAGGCGCCCCTAGAGAATAAATTTCGTTTACGCTCGCGGCTTTCAAAAACAGAACCGACGCTAGTACAAACAATAGTGCTTTCATTTTAATCCTTACGAATGATATAAATTTAAATTTAGATCGGTAGGCGACGTAAATTTTATCTCTTTGCTAACGGCTGCGCTTTGATTACGCTCTGCCGCGACTTGCGTTATTAAAGACGCCAAAATTGCGGATAAAATTCTTTCATTATCGCTCTTTGCCTCCTTCAGATTTGCCATCTTTTACTCCTTGGTTGAATTTGCGTCGTATTTATCACTTATTTCCCAAAAGGCTTTTTTCGCACACTTTACGGGATCGTGTTCCTCCTCATCTCGTAAGCAGTTTTCTAAAGCCACCTTCAGCGCGCAAGATTTTAGTTTAAATATTTTTTCTTTTTCTAGATGCTCTGAATATTTTTCGCAAGCTATAGCGTAATTATGTGCCGCTCTTTTGACATTGCCTCTTATCGCAATATCATGAATTCCGAGGTTAAAACAAGAGGCTGCAATACCCGCCTTGCAAGATTTTTCTAAAGGCACAAAAGCCGCTTCACGCATACCGAGCTCTAAACCCATAATATAACCCACATCGGCACATCCGATCATATCTCCGCTATCACATTTTTTAGATAAAATTTCTATTAGTTTAGTGCACGAGCTATATTTGCCGTTTCCCTTATCGCATTCGTTATAAAGATTTTGTTCCTCTGCCGTAGATTTGGCAAATGACGGATACGACAATATCATAATCAATAAGAATAAAATACCGATACTTCTCATTTCAGCTCCTCTACAGTTCTTTTTAAAAGAGCTTTGCCTTTTATTATCGGATTGCATTCTTTATCTTTTAAACAGCTCTTTAATTCCTCATTCATTCTACAAAAAAGCTCACTATTCTTCAGCTTGCTATCGCATACTTTTTCAAAACTCCTAACTGCCCTTTGTATATTGCCGTTAAATTCTATATCTTCCCAACCTAGCCCCATGCAATATTCGATAAGGTTAGCATCGCACAGCTTAATCAGATATTTCATAGCTTCCTCTTCTCTAAACAAAGATTGTAAAAAATCACTCTGTATAGTACATGAGCGCATATTACCATCCTCGCACTCTTTAGATAAAATTTCAACGAGTTTATTGCACGATCCATATTTTCCGTCACCGTAATCGCAGGATTTAAAAAGC
>CAUVFI010000124.1:0-3780 GCA_963551055.1 uncultured Campylobacter sp.
AAATTTAGCCCCTTTGCGGGGCTAAATTTAAATCAAATAGCGAGGATAAATACGCTTTTATCGCACGTCTATCGAATTTGGCGCTTTCATCAATCAAGCGCTTCGGCAAGGCAGATTTGGTCAAATTTTAATTTCAACACCTCGGCAAAGCTCAAATTTTCTATTTAAAATCGACTCTCTTTAACTTAGGCTCAAATCAAGAAATATTAAGTTCCACCGAGCCTTAAATTTTACCAAAATCCATATTTCTTGATACCAAGGCGCTAAAATTTTAGGTAGAATATCGTCACATAAAATCAAGGCGGTAAAATGAGAAAATTTATAGTCGTTCGCGGACACGCGGGCTCGGGTAAAACGACTTTCGCAAAAGAGAAAATTAAAGAATTTAAAAACGAATATCCGCAGGCGCAAATTTATCATCTGGAAAACGATATGTTTCTAACCGATGGGGCGGGGGTTTATACTTGGTCGCCGAAGCTTTTGGAGGACGCAAAGCGCAAGGTCGCCCGCGAGATAAAGCAGGCGTATAAATTTGCCCTGGAAAATAAAGATAGAGACGTTCTTATCGTACTTAGCAACGTGAGCGCGCGCACCAAAGAGCTGCTAAGCCTAAAAGAGCAAGCTGCCCAAAATGGATTTATCTTCGAATGCTTTAGAATGCAAAATTTCTTCGCTTCCGAGCACGGCGTCGATGAAAATACGGTGATAGCGATGTTTATCAAGGTCGCAAACAACAAAATAGAGGGCGAAATTTTGATCCCGCCCGTTAATCCTATGAGCCAAAGCGTAGCGCAAAAGATTAAAGACGCGGCGGCTCTAAACAGGCGCGATCTGCCCTTTGATGCGGCGCAAAATACCTACGTAACGAAAAAATATATCGCCGCCACGCAGGATAAAAGGCTATGGAGTGCGCGTCAAAGCGAACTTTATCCCGAGCTCCGCACCTACAAATACTCAAAACGCGTCTTTTTCAAAGCCGATTGGGATAAGGCGTTGCTCGAGATGCGCGGGCTCATAATGGACGATGATCTAAATATCATCGTGCGTCCGTTTAAAAAGGTCTATAACTACTCGGAATTTACCTCGCGCAAAAGCCTTTATCCTATCGACATCACAGACGATACGCCCGTGCTTGCCGTGCGAAAGGTAAACGGCTTTTTGGGGTGTTGCACCTACGTAGATATCGGCGAAAGCGGCGCGAGCTTTAACCGCCGCGTCATCTACTCCACGACGGGATCGACCGATAGTAGATTTGCGCAGATGGCGCGCGAGCACTGCTGCAAATTTGAAGAGATTTTCAAACGCTATCCAAATAAAACTTTTTTATTTGAGATCACCGACGAGAGCGACCCGCACATCGTAGAAGAGGAGCTTGGAGAGACTTTTATCGGACTTATCGATGTTAAAACCGGCGCGCAAGAGAGCGAATTTGAGCTGGATAAGATCGCCGCAAGCACCGCTGGTGCGCTAAAAAGACCTTTTTATAAAGATGGCGAGCAGTATCTAAAAACGAGCTTTGCGGAGCTAAAAAATATAGTCAAAGAAGCAAAATTCGAGGGCTTTATGGTGTATATCCCGAGCCAAAACGATTTTTGCTTTAAGATGAAAACGCCTTATTATCTCGTGAATAAATTTTTCGCTCGCAGTAAAAACGAGGCGCTTTCCGGCAAACTGGATAAAACCAAGCTCGATGAGGAATTTCACCCATTGGTCGATCACATCAAAGCAAACGAGCGTGAATTTAGATCCCTTGACGAGCAGGGCAAGCTAGGCTTTATAAAAGAATTTTTAGAAAAAGTTTAGCGATTAGCGCGAATATTTGACGCCGCGTAAATTTGAACGTAAAGCGTAAATTCGATGCGGCGATTAAAGCTTAAAGGAAAATGATGATATTTTTTACCTCCGATTTGCATTTTTATCACGGCAATATTATGAAATACTGCCCTAAATTTAGGGCTTTTAACGATGTAAGCGAGATGAACGAAAAGCTAATAGAGCTCTGGAATGCCGTAGTGAGGCCAGAGGATACGGTTTATGATCTGGGAGATTTTGCATTTTGCAATAAATTGAAGGATCTAAAAAGCGTCGCGCGTAGGCTAAACGGCTCGCATGTGTTGATTTTAGGCAACCACGATACGCTCATTAGCCAAAACAAAGAAGCGCTGCTGCGCGAGCTAAAAGATGACGGAAATCCTATTTTTAGCGATATCCTGCACTACAAGGAGCTAAATTTTTACGGCGGCGCGGGCGCGATGAAGGACGGCAAGGCGGGTATGAGCATCTGTATGTTTCACTATCCCGTAGAGGAGCACAACCACGCCTCGCGAGGCTCTTTTATGCTTCACGGACACTTGCACGACCGCGCTTCCAGCCTAGAGGGGCGCATACTAAACGTAGGCTTTGACTCGCACGGCAAAATTTTAAGCTTAGAGGAGATCGTGCAAATTTTAGGGCAAAGGCAAATCGCGGCAAGATATTCGTGATCCGGGCTAAACGCGGACAGCCGCAGCATTGATTTAAGCGTAGCCTGCCGCAATATCTTACAAAAGCACCCGCATAATACGGAAATAGGCGAAGCGCTCGGCGGCAGCGGCGGCGGCATTTCGATCGACAAGCACGGACGTACGGGCTTTGCATGGACGAAAGATAAGCTCGGCATGTATCGGCGAAGCAAGGCTCGGAGCTAAACCGATCGTTTACTGGCCGCTAGGAGAGAAATGATAAAATTTAAGCAGGCGGCGGATAGCGCGAAGGTCGTAGGAGCGCCCAGCGAGAGATGATCAAATTTAGCCTCTTTTGTCTCGTTTGCTCTTTGACCCCGCGTAAATTTAAAATTTGCCACACGTTTTAAAGGGCGGATACGCGCTTAAAATAGCTACGCCGCCCGTTTTAATAAAGCTTCGCTTCGACGGGGCGGAGCTTGTTTAAATTTTAAAATTTACCCGCGCGTAGTCCACGTCAACGCGCCGAGCGGCAAGAATGAGAAGCGGGATAGCTTCCGTTTGAGTATCAAAACCCAAAGAGACACAGCCTTTCGCGCGGCCATGAATACGGCGCGTATGAGATAGCAGAGCAAGCAGGCTCGATCGACGCGCTGCGAAATTTTCGCGAAATTTAGTCGATTGTCGCACGCGGTTTCATCCGCGTTGCTACAAAATTCTATCCCCAGCCGCCGCAATCTTGCCCGCATTCACATAGAATTTCACGGAATTTTATAGAATTTTCGCTGCGTATTCTGCAAACCGATCGGCGAAATTTTGCGGACGCGACCGGATTGCATGCGTAAATTCCGCCGTCAAATTATAACCTAGCGCAAATTTTGCGGACGGAATCGCTAGCTAAATTTAAACTCACGCGGTTAAGCCTAGCAAGCCCGCCTGCTAAAATTTCGTTTGCGCAGAATTTCATTTGTGTAAAGTTAAAATTCCAGCCGAAACTCCGTCTCTCCAGGCTCGCTTTTGCACGAAATTTTAAGCCCGAGCTCGTCGCAGTATTTTTTCACGATAAAAAGCCCGATGCCAAAGCCGCCGTTGCGCTCGTCAAAGCGGGTGTAAAGCTCGAAAATATGCGGCAGATTTTGCTGCGCGATGCCCGCGCCGCTGTTTTTTATGCGAAGCGAATGCTCGCGCAGGCTTACCTCGACGCAGCCGAGCTCATCACAATATTTTATCGCATTGCCAAGCAGATTGTCGATGATTTTTCGCAGCTTAAACTCATCCGCGCAAAAGGCTACCGGGCGCAGATCGGCGCTTAAGCTTATGCACTTTTGCTCCGCAGAGA
>CAUVFI010000125.1:0-3708 GCA_963551055.1 uncultured Campylobacter sp.
AATTTTCACATTGCTCGACATACGCGATTTTATCTTTTTCGTAAAATTCTATTTGATTGTTTTTAAGCCGTATCGTCGGTCTCTCTTTTCTATAATCTATAAGCTCAGGTAATATAATGAATAGCGATAAAAACGATAAAAACAAAATCATGTATATACCGTTCTTGGCGCTATAATCCACTGCGCCGCTGGCTTTCCAATCAAAATTTACGATTATGGCAAATACGCCTCCTATAAAAAGAGAGAAAACCATTAATAGTTTTTGATATAGGTACTCGTAGTTTTCAAGAATTATCGGATCTTTGTCGTAATCTCTGGCTTTGGGATTATGCTGAAAAGAGCCGCTGTCATCCGAGATAAAATTTTGCGGCTCCATACTGTTTTCACAGGCAGAATTCTGAGCCGCTTTGGCCTCTAAATTTAAAGCATCATTAGCAGAATTTGGAGCTTTGGAATTCAAAGATTCCAAATTCGGAGGTTCAGAATTCAAGATTTCAAAATTCGAGGCTTCGAAATTTAAGGTTCTAAAATTCGAAGCTTCAAAATTTGAGGCTTCGGAATTCGAGATTTCGGAATTTTGAGCTTTGAAATTCGAGACTCCAAAATTCGATGTTCCAGAATTTTCGCCGTTAGAATTTTGCTCCAAGCCTCGCTTTGGCTCCTGATGCCGCTTTTGCAATAGCTTTTTTAATTCCTCAAGCCTGTTTTGATCCATTCCTGCCCCCCGATAAGGCGTTTTAACCTCGCTTATTTTTGCTTGCGCTCTTCATCGCCGCTAGCTCCTGCGCCAAAAATTCCCCCGTGTAGCTGAGCGTCTTTTTAAAATCTTTCGCAAGCTTTTCTGGGGTGCCGCAAGCGACGATCCGTCCGCCGCCCTCGCCGCCTTCGGGCCCCATATCGATGATGTAATCGCAGTTTTTGATGACGTCCAGATTATGCTCGATCACAAAGACGGAATTTCCCAGATCGACCAGATGATGCAGCACCGCTACCAGACGATCTACGTCTGCAAAATGTAGCCCCGTCGTGGGCTCGTCTAGGATATAGAGCGTATTGCCCGTATCGGTGCGGCTTAGCTCCTTGGCGAGCTTGACGCGCTGTGCCTCGCCGCCGCTAAGCGTCGTGGCGGGTTGGCCTAGCGAAACGTAGCCGAGCCCGACGTCCGCGAGCGTCTTTAGCTTTTGATAAATTTTAGGCACGGCTTTGAAAAACTCGAGCGCCTCGTCGATACTCATCGCCAAAACGTCGGCTATGCTTTTGTTTTTGTATAAAATTTCAAGCGTCTGCGCATTGTATCTCGTGCCGTGACAAACGTCGCAAACGACGCTGATATCGGGCAGGAAGTGCATCTCGATCGTGATCTCGCCCTCGCCCGCGCATTTTTCGCAGCGCCCGCCCTTGACGTTGAAGCTGAAGCGGCCGATCTTGTATCCGCGCAGTTGCGCTTCCTTCGTCGCGGCAAAAAGCGCGCGGATCTCGTCCATCACCCCCGTGTAGGTCGCGGGATTGCTGCGCGGAGTGCGTCCGATCGGGGTTTGATCCAGATAGATCACTTTATCCAGGCTCTCAAGCCCCGAAATTTTAGCGCCCTTTACCGCGTGCACCTTTCTAGCGCGATTTAGCTCCTCAAGCGCGGTAGGCAGTATGGTTTGCAGCACCAAGGAGCTCTTGCCGCTGCCGCTAACGCCCGTGATGCCGACTAAATTTCGCAGCGGAAATTTTGCGCAAAGGCCGTGGATATTATTGATATTTACGTTTTTGATACTTAGCCAAAGCTCCTGCTTGCGGTGCTTTTGGTAGTTTATCTCCTTTTGGTTGTTCAGATATAGCGCGGTTTGCGTATTGCTTTTAAGCAGATGCGCGACGTCTCCTGCGAATACGACCTCGCCGCCTAGATTGCCCGCCCCGGGGCCGATATCTACGACGAAGTCCGCCGCCTCGATCGTCTTTTTATCGTGCTCGACGACGATTACGGAATTTCCCTTTTCCTGTAAGTTTCGCAGTGTCTTGATGAGCTTTTGCGTATCGCGCTCGTGAAGCCCGATGCTAGGCTCATCGAGCACATACATCACGCCGCTAAGACCAGAGCCGATCTGGCTTGCGATACGGATACGCTGCGCTTCGCCGCCGCTGATGGTGCGCGCATCGCGCCCAAGCGTGAGGTATCCAAGCCCCACGTCCTTTAAGAAAAACAGCCTCTCGTTGATCTCTTTTAGGATCGGCGCCGCGATCTGCGCGTCCTTTTCGCTTAAATTTGAAAACCGCTTCTCGTCGCTGAAAAATTCCACGCAGTCTGCGATACTCGTATTTATCACGTCGCCGATGCCTTTCCCCGCGACCTTTACGGCTAGGCTTTCGGGGCGCAGGCGTAGCCCGCCGCAGTCGGGACAAATTTTTTCGCTCATATAATCGTCCAGGTCGCTTTCGTTTTTGAGCAGATCGTAGGCGTATTTGATCGCACCCTCAAATTTACGCACGAGCTTATGTTTTTTCCAGTAAAAATCGATCTCTTTGACGCTGCCGTAGAGGATCAGCTTTTTTTGCTCCTCACTTAAATTTGCATACGGGATTTTGACGTTTATGCCGTTTGCTTCGCAAAATCCGAGTAGAAATTTATAATAATAGCTCTTGTTGAAGCCCGACATCACCTTAATCGCGCCGCCCTCGATCGAGGCGTTTTCGTTGATGATCTTGCCCAGATCGAGGCTAAATTTTATCCCCAGCCCGTCGCAGCTCTCGCACGCGCCCTTTGGGGAGTTGAAGCTAAACGCGAGCGGTTCGAGCGGCTTGAATGAAATTTTACAATCAAAGCACGCCATATGCTCGCTGTAGTGGATCAGGCTCTGCGCGAGCCCAAGCTCGGCGGCGTTTGCGATCTCCACCTCAAGCTCGCCGAAACTGAGCTTGAGCGCTTTTTCGACGTCGCTTGCGATACGGATGGAATTTTCCTCGTCGATGATCGTGCGGTCGATGATGACCTTGATCGAGTGCTTTTTCGTCTTGCTTAGCTCGATCTCCTCGTCTAGTCGCACCAGCACGCCGTCGATCTGAGCGCGCACATAGCCCTGCTCGCGCAAGCTTTGTAACATATCGGCAAAGCTGCCCTTTTTCTCGCGCACCAAGGGCGCGCCCAAGATCACCTTCGCGCCGTGCGGCAGCTTCATAATCTCGGCGATGATATCGCTGGAGCTCATCTTTGAGATCGGCTTGCCGCATTTGTGGCAGTGCTGCACCCCTACGCGCGCATAAAGCAGCCTCAGATAGTCGTAAATTTCGGTAATCGTGCCCACCGTCGAGCGCGGGTTTTTCGACGTCGTCTTTTGATCGATCGCGATCGCAGGCGTCAGACCATCGATCTTATCGACGTCGGGCTTGCCTACGCGGTCTAAAAACTGCCTCGCGTAGCTGCTTAGGCTCTCGACATATCTGCGCTGCCCCTCGGCATATAGCGTATCAAACGCCAGAGTGCTCTTGCCGCTGCCGCTAAGACCGGTAAAAACGACGAGTTTGTCCTTTGGAATTTGCAAATTTATATTTTTCAGATTGTGTTCGCGCGCGCCCGTGATGGTGATGAGATCGTTCATTTTCGCCCTTTTGTGCAAATTAATCTTACATTATAGCTCAAATTGTTAAAATTGCGCTTTTGGAAGGGGCGGCGATGATACTAATCTGCACGGCTTTGCGCTGCGAAGCCCAAGCGATAATCGA
>CAUVFI010000126.1:0-3703 GCA_963551055.1 uncultured Campylobacter sp.
GCGCTGTCGGGAAGGAATTTATCGTTTTGATATTTTTTAGCAAGCGTTACGCTATCACGCAAAATTTCGTCGCTAAATTTCACGCCGTGAAATTCCTCATATTTTTTGGCTACGCCTTTTAAAATTTCGACGCTATCGTCAATGCTAGGCTCGCTCACGTCGATTTTGCAAAACCTGCGGCTAAGCGCTTTATCCTGCGAAAACGAGCGGTATTCGCCGTATGTAGTAGCGCCGATGACCGATAGCTCGCCGCTTGCAAGCGAAGGTTTTAGGATGTTTGACATATCAAGTTCGTTGCGATTGCCCGTGCCTGCGCCAACGATCGTATGAATTTCATCGATAAATAAAATCGCGTTTTGATTGGCGCTAAACTCGTCTATGAGATCCTTTAGCCTCTCCTCAAACTCCCCGCGCAACGTAGTGCCTGCGATCAGCGCGCCGGCATCAAGGGCGTAAATCACCTTGTTTTTTAACTTTTCTGGCACTTCGCCGCGGACGATTTTTAGCGCGATACCCTCGATGATCGCGGTTTTACCAACTCCTGCTTCGCCCACTAAGATCGGATTATTTTTCTTGCGGCGACAGAGGGTTTGCAGCGTCTTTTCGATCTCTTTTTCGCGTCCGATGAGTGGATCGATCTTACCTTCAAGCGCAATTTTATTGAGATTCGCTGTATAAAGTGAGCTAGGCGAGTCCTTTTTAATATCGCGCTCGTTTATGGCGTCCTTTTCGCCCTCAAACGCAGGCTCAAATTCCGTATTCTGCCACTGCCTGCGGCTTTCGTCATAATTCATCGCATGCGTGATATCATCGATATCGTATGAGTTTAGCTTAATCGCTGCGGCTTCGTCGCGAGAAACGACCTCGTCGCGGTGATCGAAAGCGGATTTGTACTTTCGCACGATGAGCTCAAAAATCGCGGCATTGATACCGTAGTGATTTAAAATTTTAGTGCAGTCGTTTTCCTTATCATTTAGAATTTTAAGCATAAAATCGAGCTCGTTTTTAGGCTCTTTAGCGTTATTTAATTCAGTATAGAACTGCTTAAATTCTATCGTCTGCGCCGGAGCCTTGCCACTTGATTTAGGCATCATATCCAAAAGCCCGCCCAGATTATCCAAGATATTTAGGTAGTTAATATCCGGAATTTCTTTGGCGATGAGCCCATGGAAGGGCTTATTGTATTTAAAAATCGCATAAACTACGTGCGAAGTGGTGATATATTCGTCCTCGCCGTCGTTTGCAACGCTGATTGCTTGTTCAAAATGTTTGTTTAAAAAAAATCCTATCATTGCTTTCCTTTAAATTTAATCCTCTTCGATCTCGCATCTAAGAGGGAATCCTGCGGCCTTTGCCGCTTGTAAAACCGCTTGTTGCTTGCACTCGGCTATCTCTTTAGGATACGCGCCGCAAACCGCGCGACCCTGCTTATGAACTTTCATCATTAAATCTACGGCGTCGTTAAAGTTTTTGGCGAAAATCTCCATCAAAATATAAACCACGAAATCCATCGTCGTCACGTCGTCGTTTAGCAAAATTACTTTATACGGACGAGGCACGAAAGATTTTGTTTTGGCACGAGTGCGAATCTGCACGCCGGTTTTAGTTGCCATTTTTTATCCTAGCGATATCGCTTTTTATCACATCAGTATCGACCATGCCTAAGTAATACGGCTTGCCCCGCTCATCACCCTCGTTAATGTCGGTAAGCCTTTGATATTTTCCGTCTTTAAGTACTACCTTAAAAGGGATCGAAAGCGCGTGGCGATAACCGATGTCGCTTAAAATTTGACCCACTATGCGCTCGTTTTGTTTTGAATTGGAGATGAAATAATACGCGTTGAACTTTTTCGTAAAATTTTCGATCACCTGCGCATCGGTAATGTCCTCGAAATAGATTAGCCCCACCATCAGAAAATCTGCGGAATTTTTTAGCTGAAAGTCCATCAGATGCGGCGCTTCGATGCGGCACGGCTGGCAGTACGTACCGAAAATATCAAACATCAAAATTTTATCGCTGTCCGCGAGCTTAAAGCCCTTTTCTGTCCGCTCAATCGTTACCTCGCCGCCTACGACGCTTTTAAGCGTAAGGCGCTCGCCCGTTTTAAACGGCGTAAAAGCTACCTCCTCGCCACTTTCTCCACCAATACGCTCGCCATTCTTATCTTGAGCGGAATTTTTTGCCATCTGATTCTCGCTCGCAGCAGGATTCTCGCCCGCAGAGCCCGTCTTTTTCTGCGAATCATCTCCGCAGCCACTTAAAACAAAAATCGCCAAACATGATAGTAAAAATTTCTTCATTGCATTTCCTTCGGGTTTAAATTTAAGCCCGCATTTTAACCAAAGTTTTGTGAATTTAAAATGAATGCTTGTCGTATCGCTTCATCGCGCTTTGCGCTTCGCGGTCGGCTTCCTTGCGCTTTAGCGATTCGCGCTTGTCGTGCAGATTTTTGCCACTAGCCAAAGCGATACGCGCCTTTACGCGGTTTTTATCATTGAGATACAGCGACAAAACTACGATGGTAAGGCCCTCTTTGCTAACCGCGCCAAACAGCTTGTCGATCTGCTTACGATGCATCAAAAGCTTTCTCGCCGCCCCCTCGTCTGGACGAAAGTGAGCGTTTGTGCTTTCAAGATAGCTGATATGGGCATTTAGCAAAAATAGCTCGCCGCGGATCACGCGACAAAAGCTATCTTTGAGATTGCCCCTGCCCGCGCGCAGAGCTTTGACCTCGCTACCCTTTAGCACGATGCCCGCCTCAAAGCTTTCAAGTATCGTAAAATCGTGAAATGCCTTGCGATTTTTACTCAGTTCTTTCATCTTTTTCCTTCTAAATTTGACCCTAAGCTTAGCCCGTTTTTGCTTAAATTTAAAAGCGGGCGAGCGAAATTTTAAATTTTATCTTTAAATTTAGCTTTTAAATTTTAACCGCGCGCCTTGGAATTCTTATTTTAAGAAAAACACGCTGCTGCCGCTGCCGCTTAGAAACATATCGCGATACTTGCTCATCTGCGGATATAGCTTTATGCACGGCGCGAAAAGATCGTTTAGCGGAAAGCCGCCATATTGCGCCAGCAGCTGCTCGCTGCTTAAACGCAACATCTCTTGCGCCTGCGCGGCGTTTATGTTTTGCATGAAGCTTGCGCGAAACTCATTATAAACCGCGCCGGTAGAGCAAAAGATCGCTGGCGTTAAAATTTCGATCGCAGGCAGCCGGTCCTCGAAAGGCTCGATGATCTCGCCGATGCCGCGCACGTTTGCGGCCTCAAGTCCACTAACAAAAAACGCAACGTCCGCGCCGATATTTTGCGCGATTTTGGTAAGCCGCTCGCGCGAAATTTTTAAGCCTAACTCCTCGTTCGCAAGCCGCAAAAACGCCGCCGCGTCGCTACTGCCGCCCCCAAGACCCGCGCCGATCGGAATATGTTTTTTAAGCACGATCTTGTGCGAGCTGAAAAATTCTGCAAGCTCACGCGCAAAGCCCGCCTGCTCAAGCGCCGCCTTGGCCTTTAAAATTATATTATCCGCGATCTGCGCGGCGCCACATTCAAGCGCAAAGCCGCTCGCGCGCTCGAAACTTATCTCATCAAACAGCTCCCTGCGCAGCACGAAGCGCGAGGCGATCTCGTGGTAGCCGCCGCGCGTGCCGACGACTTTTAAAAAAACATTGATCTTTGCATAAGCTTTCAAATTTTACTCCTT
>CAUVFI010000127.1:0-3677 GCA_963551055.1 uncultured Campylobacter sp.
CCGAGCAGGCGCGAGACGCTGTGTTTTTCCATATACTCGCTCATATCAAAGCGGATCATCGCCCGCTCGTCGTCGAATAAAAATCTAGCTAAGCTCTTTGCGCTCTCGGTCTTGCCGACGCCGGTAGGGCCCAAAAATAAAAAGCTTCCGATCGGGCGATTTTCATTCACAAGCCCCGCCTTGTTGCGCTTGACGGCGCGAGCGATGGCGTGCAACGCCTCATCCTGCCCCACGACGCTCTCTTTTAGATGCTCCTCGATGTGGAGGAATTTCTCCTTTTCGGAGGAGAGCATTTTGCTTACCGAGATGCCCGTCCACTTGCTTAAAATTTCAGCCACGCTCTCCTCGTCCACGCGGTTTCGCAAAAGCACGCCGTTTTCTTTCATTACGTCCCATTTCGCCTCAAGCTCCTTAACCTTCGCCTGCGCGGCGGGGATCTTGCCGTATTCGATCTCGGCAGCCTTGCTAAGATCGCCGTTGCGTCTTGCAAGGCTAGCTTCGTTTTTGAGGCTGTCGATTGCTTTTTTCGCCTCGCTGATGCCGCCGAATACGGACTTTTCGTTTTCAAATTTAGCCTGAAGCGCGTTTTTCTGCTCGGTTAAATTTTCGATCTCTTTGTCGATTTGCGCGAGCCGCTCGTCGTTTTTGCCGTCATCCTCCATCTTAAGGGCTTCCTTTTCGACCTGAAGCGTGAGGATGTCGCGCTTGGCCTTGGCAAGCTCGTTTGGCTCGCTTTCGATCTGCATTTTAAGCTCCGCCGCCGCTTCGTCAATGAGATCGATCGCCTTATCCGGCAAAAATCTATCGCTGATGTAGCGGTCGCTTAGCCTTGCAGCCGCCACAAGCGCGCTATCGGCGATGGTGACGTTGTGATGCACCTCTAGCCGCTCCTTTATGCCGCGCAGGATCGCCGTAGCCTCGCTCACGCTAGGCTCCGCGATCGTCACGGGCTGGAAACGGCGCTGAAGCGCGGCGTCTTTTTCAAAGTACTTTCGGTACTCTTTCAGCGTCGTAGCGCCGATCGCGTGCAGCTCGCCGCGCGCAAGGGCTGGCTTTAGGATGTTTGCAGCGTCCATAGAGCCTTCGCTTGCGCCCGCGCCTACGATGGTGTGAATTTCATCGATGAAAAGCACGACGTTCGCGGCTTTTACGACCTCGTTGATGACGGCTTTGAGCCTATCTTCAAACTCGCCGCGGTACTTCGCGCCCGCGATCAGCGCACTCATATCAAGCGCTATGACGCGTTTGTTTTGCAGGCTGAGCGGTACCTCTTTTTTGGCGATCAGCTGCGCAAGACCCTCGACGACCGCGGTTTTTCCCACGCCCGGCTCGCCGAGTAGGATAGGGTTGTTTTTCGTCTTGCGGATTAAAATTTGCATCATTCGCGAGATCACCTCGTCGCGGCCGATGACCGGATCGAGCTCGCCCGCGATTGCCTTGGCGGTGAGATCGACGCCGAATTTACTAAGCGCTTCAAGCGTCTCGTCGGCGGTTTGCGAATCGATACTTTTGCCGCCGCGAAGCGCCTCAAGCTCCTTTTTGATCTCGCTAAGATCTGCAAATTTAGATAGAATTTTCTTTAGCGGATCGGCGTTTAAATTTGCAATCAGCCAGGTATCTACGGCGATAAATTTATCGCCTGAGCTCGTCATTAGCCCTTTTGCGATCTCTAGCGAGTTCATCAGCTCGCGCGAGATTCGCACGTTTTCCTTCGTGACGTTTGAGCTCGTAGGCAAATTTGAAATTTCGCTTTTGATCTCAAGCTCGACCGCGGTTTTTTCTATGCTAAATTTATTAAAAATTTGATTTAGCACCGAGCCGCTGTCGGCTACCAAAGCCCAGAGCATGTGCAATACGCCCACTTCGCTATTTTTGGAATGGATCGCTAAAGAAACGCTGCTTTCGAGCAAAGAGCGCATTTTGTCAGTTAAAATTTCAATAGTTTCGTTCATAAATTTTCTCCTAAAGTTGAAGTTAGTTGCATTATATAACTTTAGTGTCTTTATGTCAAGGTTTTTTAGTGAGATTTTAAAATTTTCGCCTTAAATTTATCCGTAAACGCGCAAATTTCGTATAAAATTTACCTTATTTTTAGCCAATTTTCTATAAAATTCGCTACATTTTATTTTCAAGGATATGCTTTGCGACAAAAACACCTCTTCTTCGGCTTAGGATTCATATTTTCTCTATTTTTAGGCGTTAGTTTTTTTACCGGAAATTTACAAGCCAGAGAGGTCAATGCGACTAAAAAACCAGACAGCGAAAAAACGCGTCTGGAGGCGCTAGCCAAGCTTACTAAAACACTTGCGATCGTCGAAAACAATTATGTCGATGAGATGAGCTTCTCGGAGCTTGTGGACAAGACGATCTCGGGGCTTATGAATAATCTCGATGCACACTCAAGCTACATGGACGAAAAGGCGTTTAACGACACGAAAGTCCAGACCGAAGGCGAGTTCGGCGGGCTTGGAATTCAGGTGGGTATGAAAGACGGCGCTCTGACCGTCATCTCGCCTATCGAGGGCACTCCTGCGGATAAAAAGGGCATTCAGGCTAACGACGTGATCTTGCGTATCGACGGCAATGCGACCTTCGGCATCACGATAGACGATGCAGTCTCAAAAATGCGCGGTAAGCCGAAAACCAAAATCACTCTAACGATCGTCCGCAAGGGCGTTAGTAAGCCTTTCGACGTCGAGATTATCCGCGATATAATCAAAGTGGAATCGGTTTATGCTAAGATGATCGAGGATGATAAAATTTTATATCTGCGCGTTACGAATTTCGATCAGCACGTGGTTCCTGACGCGAGTAAATTTATAAAAGAGCACAAAGACGCCAAAGGCATTATTTTGGATCTGCGAAACAACCCGGGCGGGCTTTTGGATCAAGCGATCGGGCTTGTAAATTTATTCGTAAGCAAAGGTCTTATTGTCTCTCAAAAAGGGCGCGCGAAAAACGAAACCGAAGCACATAACGCCGATCCTAAAAAGAAGATCACCGATCTACCGCTTGTGGTTTTGGTCAATGGCGGCAGCGCAAGCGCGAGCGAGATCGTAAGCGGATCACTTCAAGATCTAAAGCGCGCCGTGTTAGTTGGTGAAAAAACTTTTGGCAAGGGAAGCGTGCAGGTGATCCTGCCGATAGAAGATAAAGAGGCTCTGCGGCTTACCATAGCGCGATACTATCTATCAAGCGGCCGCACCATCCAAGCGGTGGGCGTGACGCCTGATCTCATAGTGGCGCCGGGTAAGGTGCCGAGCCGCGACGAGGATGAATTCTCGCTAAAAGAAGCCGATCTCAAAAAGCATTTGCAAGGCGAGTTAGCCAAGGTCGAGACCAAGAAAAAAGATGCTCAGAAAAAGGATGAGAAAAATTTCATCACCGCAGAGCAGATTAATAACGATATCCAGTTAAAAACCGCAATAGACGCGATAAAAATTCTAAACATCAAGTAAGGAGAATGTGATGCAAGCTACCAAAAAAGAGCTCATCTACGAAGGCAAGGGCAAAAAGATGTGGTCGGTTAACGAAAGTGACGACCTTTTGATCTCGGAATTTAAAGATTCGCTGACGGCGTTTAACGGCGTAAAAAAGGCCGAAGAGAGCGGCAAAGGTGCGCTGAATTGTAAAATTTCGACGCTGATTTTTGATCTGCTTAAAAAGCACGGCATCGC
>CAUVFI010000128.1:0-3656 GCA_963551055.1 uncultured Campylobacter sp.
AAAATCGGTCTAGATAAATGACCGCTGTAACGGAACTCGGCTTATAACCACACCTCTTTTTACACCGAATTTATTTGCTTGGAATAAGGAAAAGATTTTGAAAAGCTTAATTTTATGTGGCGCGCTTTGTGCCGTCGTTTTAGGGCTCGGAGGCTGCGCGAGTGCGGGTCCTGATAAGTCAGTAATCTTGCAAGGCGATGCTCATGATCGCGCTTGCGCAGAGGTTTATGAGCACTACAAAGAGCTCGAAGCGGAGCTTTTGGCGGTCGAGGATAGATACGCAAACCCAAGCGTTGCAAACGATTATATACAGGCTTACGACGAGTACGAGCGCACCATAGCCTACTACAATGAAAATTGCGCGACCGATAAATAGGCGGCGCAGACTGAGCGTGATTTGGTATAAGTGTGGCGCGGCGTAGCGGCGCAAAGCACTTAAAATTTTATAAAATCTCTAAAAACTATTGAAAATTTTGCGCGAAGCAAAAAACATCTACAATTTATTACGTACGCTTGGATCTAGCGATATAAAGTCGCGGTGTGAAGCATGGGCACGATGCCTATTCGTGCCCGTATTTAGCTTGGTGTATCAGCGCGTCAAGTTGCATAATTATATGAGGGTGCCACATACTCGCGCATTGGCTAAGGAGCGCGCAATTTATTAATCGAATCGGCGCTAAGCCTTGAAGTTGCGAAGTCGCGCTCAAAAATTCTGCCGTGCAGATTTGAATTGATGATTTAAAGTAGCAAAGCAATACCCAAAATTTAGCTGCGAGGCGGACGATGAACGATTTATTAATCGGATTGGTGTAAAGTCGCACTAAAAATTCCGTCGCGTGGATTTGGCTGTTATGTCCGTTTATGTGTCTGCCAAAGCCTCGCAGCCTCAATATAAATAATTTCATCGAGTGGATTTGAATTGGCGCCTAGGCGCTTGGATCGATCGTAAAATCAGGTCTCAAAAATCTTATCACTCGGTTTTCGACCTGCTGCGCGATTTTCGCGACGTATAAGAGCGGTAAAACGAGATCGTTAGGGTAGCTTTAAGGTGCAGTGCGATTTTTTCGCTTGCGTATGCGGCTTTTACGTTCGGTAATTTTAATTTGCGCGCAGAATTTAGACGTTCGGTTATTTTGGATTGCAAAGGTGAGCTTTGGAATTTTTAGCGCGAAGGTTTTGACTGGTTTGCGGTGCTACGGCTTTGATTTTATTTTTATCGAGAAATCTTAGAATTTTACGATTTTACAAGAAAATTTTGTGTGTTTTGACACCTCTTGGGGCTTAAAATTTTGCCTTGCCAGCGAGTAGGATTGCGCGCCTAATCTTTCCATTTTTTTAAATACGGCGTATGTTTTGAGATTCGCGTCCGTTTTTGAAATTTTACTCTGAATAAACGCCGAATTCACAAAATGAGCCGCCCGGTAGATAATTTTAGAAAGCCATGCAAGCCTGTAATGCAAAAGCTAAAGCTTTATAAGAGGCGGAACTTAAAGCCTTTACCGATAATCTAGCCACGCAAAATGCCGTCGCGTTACGGCGTGCTAAGGCACCCGAAGCGCCGCATTGTACGCTACGTTTGCCCACCTTACAGCTCGCTAAAACGCTCAAAGCGGGCTTTTAGAGATTTTGCATTTTTGTTTAAAAGCTCCGCTTGCGCGGCGAGCTTATCTGCGTATGTTTGAAGCGACGTCGCATACTTAGCATGCGCATCAAAGTCCGATTTTAGCGCGTAAATTTCATCTTTTACCGATTTGATATTTTGCGCGAGCGCCTCGTCTTTTACGAAGGTGCGGATCGTGCCTAAAAGCGCCAGCAGCGTCGTGGGTGATGCCGCAAAAATGCCGATTTGCGCGCAGTATTCAAGTACCTGTGGCAGCTTCTCGCAGACATAGACGAAAACCGCCTCACTGGGCACAAATAGCACCGCAAACTCCGTGCTAAGAGGCGGTATGATGTATTTTTCCGCGATATCTGCGGCGTGCTTTTTCATATCTGCGGCTAGCTGTTTATCCGCACTAGCAAGCGCTGCGGCGTCGTTTGAGGCGGAGGCGGCGATAATTTTTTCATAGCTTTGAAGTGGAAATTTTGAGTCGATGCAAAGAATTTTTTCTTTTGCGATATGTAGCGCGCAGTCTGCGATCCTACCGTTTGGTAGGTGCTTTTGCAGCTCGTAAAACGCGGCGTTTTGCCCGTAAATCATCGATAAAATTCTCTCTAATCGGTACTCGCCGAAGTTGCCGCGTAGTTTGACATTACCTAAAATCGAGTTTAGCCTTGCGATTTCGTCACGCACCTGAAGCGAAGTTTTATTTTGCTCGCTCATTCGCGCTAAATTTTCCGCTATGTCCTTAAAGCCGCGATCCAGCGAGCTTAAATTCTCGCTAAGCGCGCTATTTTGGCGCTGCAAGCCCTCGCCCAGGGATCTATTAAGATAATAGAGCTTATCGTTAAAGCCGTTATTTAGGCTTTGATTTAGCTTAAAAAGCTCGGCACTTGCTCTCGCACTTTGAGCCGTGAGCCTTTCGCTTAAAAGCTCGCTAAGCGCGGAGTTTGCGTCGCTTATACGGCGGTTTTGTAGCACGAGCGCGATCAGCAGGGCAAGCACTAGCGCAGCAAAAAATGCAAACGCCGCGAGCAAAATCCCATCAGCGCCCATTTTCTTGCACACTTTGCGGATCTAAAATTTCATTTTTATAGCGTAGATATTCGATGTCGTTGTTAAGCGCGCGATTTTCCTCAAGCAAAACCTCGTGTTTGGTACGAAGCGCGGCGATGTCGCGGCTGATGTAATAAATTTCGTTGCGGATATAAATCGCCGGCACCGTCAGCAAAAACGCAAATCCGATCAGCAGATAAACGACTAAAAGCTGATAAAGCGTGAGATTTTTCTCCTTTTTTTTCTCGGCATCGTAGTTGCGTAGCAGCTCGTCTTGTGCGCCAGCAAAACTGCCATAGCCGCGTCCTGCAGCAAGGCTTGCATAATCATGCACGCCCAGATCTGCGTAATTTTGATTTTGCGTGCTTGCAAAGCTTGCATCTGCAAACGCCGCATAATCCACCTTGCCGGTAAAATTGGCACCTACAAAATCGCCGTAGCTCGCTCCAGTTGCGGATTTCTCGCTACCGCGAGTGACTGAAAGATTTACGTCGTCGCGTCCTTTTAGTTTTACTTTGTTGCTTTTATTAAATTTTGTTCCGCCGCTTTCGGAATTTAGATAGTTTTGGGTGTTTGTAAAGCCTGAACTTTCGAATTCCAAGCCGGTAAAATCGTCGTAACCGCCCGCTGCGCCCGCGTAGTTTCGTTTTACGGAAAGATCCGCGGCAAGCTTATCCTCTAGCTCCTCATCCGTCAGATCCTCCATAGCTCGTCTTTTCGCAAGCTCTATACCCGCTAGATCGGATGTCCCTGCGAAGTCGTGCCCGTCATCGTCGTCGGCAAAATATTCATATTTATTCATCTAAAATCTCCATAAATTTAAAACCACGATCTTATCTTTACTCGCCGCCAAGGCGCCTGCGTCAAGATGAATTCGGTTCGAAACTCGCAGCTCGCCTGCGCTCAGCAAATAGCCGTTAAGGTAAAATTTAAAAGCCAAAATCACGAGCAAAATTTTTCTTTGCAATTTTACCTCGGTAAATGGAATTTTATCTTAACT
>CAUVFI010000129.1:0-3647 GCA_963551055.1 uncultured Campylobacter sp.
AGCATATTTGTTGTCACCAAAATCGTAATCGTCTAGAATTTCTTTCAAATCTTTTTTTGTGATATACGGATTACTCATTGCCTACCTTAAGAATAAAATTTCTACCCGCAATGAGCGCGCCTACGCATACTGCGACGCCTGCCGCTGCGC
The DNA here is from genome assembly GCA_963551055.1 of uncultured Campylobacter sp. Lineage (GTDB taxonomy): Bacteria > Campylobacterota > Campylobacteria > Campylobacterales > Campylobacteraceae > Campylobacter_B. Next base: position 151 of record CAUVFI010000129.1, read on the forward strand.
GTAGATACTCGCCTTGTACGAGCTTATTTGCGCTGTAAATCGCGCCGCCGCCGATGATACCGCCGCTTAGCGCAATATCCAGCGCATCTCGAATCGCTTTAGATTTGCTTTTGCCTTCTTTTGCTTTAACGAGCTCTACGGCGCAACCGCCGATCGCCCCCGCTATAGCGCCGCTTAAAACGTGATCCAGCGGAGAACGCTGTGTCGTAAGTGATCTATTCATTTAGGCCTCTATTTTTCTGATTTATCGTCTGCGGACGTAAATTTAGCCGAAGAATTATCGTCCATTTTTACGATCTGCGGGATATTAAGTGGAGTAGTAGATGCTGCGGATGTCTCACCTACCGGTGTTGCGCCAGTCTTAGCGCTCGCAGTGGATTTTTTAGTTCTTTTAAATCCCGGTTTTGGTCCCGGTTTTTTTCTAGTTTTTTTTGCAGTGCTAGTTTCAGTGCTGGCGCTACTTGTCGTAGCTTTTTTACCGCCAGACTTTCTTTTACCTTTTACCGCCTCAGCGACATCGTCTAAGCCTTCTTTGGCTTCCGCAAAAATTTCTTTTGATTTTTTGCTTAATTTTTCCGCTCCGCCTTTGACGCTATTTTTTAGCTCCTCGACGCTTTTGCTACTTACGATTTTATTCGCACCTTCTTTGATTTTATCTCGATTGTTATAAGCGTAAACCGCCGCGCAACCAAGCGCAAAACCTGCTAGAAATGGGATCGGCATTTCATTCTCCTTGTGTTAAGATTATAAAGTCATTTTATCAACTTTACATAGATTTTGATATTATAGCGACTTTTTTAGATTTTTGCAATCCTAATTTAATTTTTCTGCAAAATTCCTTTAATTAAATTGGAAAATGCGCTATTTAAAATATTTTGCAAATCGTATTTTTGAAATATCCTCTCTAATTCCTGCGGATTTTTTAAAATTTCATTTAATAAATCAGTGAAATTCAAAGAATTTGAATCAACCTCGCATTTAGAATTTAGTTCCTTTAAAATCGGCAAAATTTCATTATACGAAACCGCCTGCGCCTTATACAGCAGCTCTTTAAATTCCGTGTTCTTGCACGAATTAATTAGATCGTCATAAAACATCATAGAGCTTTTTTCTATCAAAAGTGCCGAAGCCAAAAACTCATTTAGACCTTTTGCAACCAGTGCCTCACTGCTATTTTCAGGAGGCGTGGCGCCAAGCCCGCAAGAATTTGCAAAATCTAGCATCCGCTCAAGTAATTCGGCTCGTAAAGATAGAATTTCTCCTAACTTTTTATCTTGAAATTTAACTGCGCCCAGCGAATAAAACTGTAAAATTTGTGCCTCTTTTTCGAGCAAAAGAGCAATATCTGCAATTTTCGCCTCATTTAAATTCCGAGATTTATTAGAAATTTTGCGCGATTTTTTGGTGCTACGTAGTAATGCTTCTTCGCTCAAGAAATTGCCTCTATATTGGAATTTACAAGCGCTACTAGCTCAGGCGAACTGATGCCGCTTAAAAACTGCTCCCAAAGGTGCATCGGGAAAACGCTTTCATCATAATGAATCGTCAGCGAGCCGATTAGAGAGTTAAATTTATACTCTTTTATCCCGCGAATTGCAGCTATTTTAGCCTTCAGGCTCTCCTCGCTCACGCTATCTCGCAACTCCCTAATTTTGGGACTTACGCGGATACGAATACGACCTTTGCTGTGGCTGATTTTGCTAAAATACTTATGAAATTCCAAAATATCGTTGTGATTTATTTTCATATTTTTCCTTAAATTTGCACCTAAATAATATCATAAATCATTTAATTCCTGCTAAATTTTGCGAATTATTTGCGTTTAGGACGAAATATTTTTATCTTATTTTCATCCGCTGTTATGTAATTTCCTCCCATTAGATCAATGCAATACGGCACGGCAGGAAATACCGGCAAAAGGCATTCTTTAATCGCTTTTGGATTGCCCGGTAAGTTTATAATCAGAGATTTTTTGCGGATCGCTGCTATCTGGCGAGATAAAATTGCCGTAGGCACGATCTTTTGGCTTTCTGCACGCATCAGCTCACCAAAGCCTGGCATTAATTTCTCACTTACCGCCTCGGTCGCTTCAGGCGTTACATCGCGCGGAGCAGGACCCGTACCGCCCGTGGTTAGCACCAAATCACAACCCGCTTCGTCGCAAAGATAAATCAGCTTATCTTTGATCAGCTCTAGCTCATCTGGGACGATTTCATAAAAATACTCTTTCTCGCAAGTTAGCCAATCATCCATCACGGCAATTATTTCTTTGCCTCCTAAATCCTCGTAAACGCCACCGCTAGCGCGATCACTGATCGTTAAAACACCTATTTTTACCATTTTTCTCTCCTTTATTGGAATTTTAAAATTTAATCGAAATTTAGCGTGCCGTCTTGTGGCTTTTCTTCAGAGCTTTCGCTATCTTTTTCCGGCTTTTGCAAATATTGCTCTTGCGCGGAGACGCCTTCTTGCTCCACACCATCAGATTCGCAAATCTTTTGAACATCCTCGAAAGTTATGAACTCATAGACGAAAATTTGCTTTGAAATTTGATTTAGCTTATCCTGCATCGTGCGGATTATCTCGCTTACCTCGTCGTAGCAATCTTGCAAAATTTTATTCACGCTCTGCGCGCTAGGGGTGAAACTATCGCCCATCGCGAGCTCGAAAACCATCTTTTGCGCCAGCGCGATAGCCTGCTTTACGTCGCTAGCGGAATTTGAAAAGGCGTCGTTTTTATGGATCTGTAGCGCTGCCATACCGCTTAAAAGCACTTTGATTTGATTTAAAATTTGCGTTTTGGATTCGATCTCGAAATCCTCGTTTAAAAATTTATCGTTTAAAAGCTCGATCTTTTCGAAATCAAACGAATACCAATACGCGCTAAGCGCCTTTGCGCCCTGATAGAACGCCTGGATCTCCTTTTCGTATTCGGTTAGAATTCTACTTTTTTGCACGCCGTAAAAGACCCTCATCCGCACGTTTTCAAAATCGCTAAGCTCGATCGTATCGCTGCCGCGCTTAAGAGCGTTGATCGCAGCTTCATTTACCAGCGTCGCTACTCCCGCACCGCTAAAGCCCACACAGAGGCGGCTTACTTTATTGATATTCGCGCTGCATCTTTTGCCCTCTAGATAAATTTTTAAAATTTCGATGCGGTCTTTGTAGTTCGGAAGCCCAATAAAAACGCGCCTATCAAAGCGCCCCGAGCGCAGAAGCGCGTCGTCGATCAAATTTATTTTATTGGTTGCGCCGATTACCATCACGCCGCTGTTTTCCTCAAACCCGTCCATCTCGGTCAGCAGCTGATTTAGCGTCGCTTCCCGCTCGTCGTTGCGCCCGATACCGCGCTTGCCGCCGACCGCGTCGATCTCGTCGATAAAAATAATCGCGGGCGCACAGGATTTTGCTTTCGCAAACAGCTCGCGAACCCGCCTAGCGCCGACGCCCACAAAGACCTCGGCGAAGCTTGCGCCGCTTTGGTAAAAAAACGGCAC
>CAUVFI010000130.1:0-3616 GCA_963551055.1 uncultured Campylobacter sp.
ATATCTTTATGGATGCCTCGCAGGCGCAGGCATACGGCGATTATTCGATGAACGCCGCAAGCATCCTTACGACCGTCATCAGCAGACCTACGGCGGATCGCATCATCACCGACATCGGCGCCAAGGGGCTCACGCAGCAAAGGCGCACCGAGGGCTTTACGGCAACGCCGGGGCTCGGGCGCATAAAGGGCACAGATGTGTGGGTGAACGGCGTTTACGACGGGCACGCGATCATCTACGACAGAGCGCTACGAGACGCCGTGCGCGTGGGCGATCGGCTCGAAATTTATCCGAACCACATCTGTCCCGTCGTAAATTTACACGAGTTCGCCTACCTCGTTAGCGGCGACGAGGTCATAGAAAAGATCCCCGTGCTATGCAGAGGCAAGCTGCAATGAGCGGGCAAATTTAGAGGCGAGATAAAATTTAGCCTCTAATCTAGGGCGCGACCAAATTTAAGGCGCGAATTTATCGCCGCTCAGGCTGCGGTGCAAAGCATGCCGAATTTGACTACGAAATTTAACGAAAGGCGAAAATGAGGCTTTGGACGATAAACTTTAAATATCTCGACGCAAAGGGGCTAGTCGCACTTTGGCGCGAGGCGTTGCTAGCTAAAAACGTGCTGGCGGGACTTACCGAGGGCTACAAAAATCACCCGCAGCTTGACCGCTTTTACGCGTATGAAAACGCGCTAGAGGCGATAAATGCGTATCTAGCGGAGGTTTATGCGCAGGCCTGCGCTCGCGGGTATAAATTTGACGCCGCGAAGGTGGGCAAATTTGACGCGCGAAATTTGGCTAAAATCAGCGTCGCTCGCGGGCAGATAGAGTATGAATTTGTCTTTTTGCAAGAGAAGCTAAAATCACGCGACATCAAGGCTTACGAGCGAAATTTAAGCGTAAAAAATATAGAAATCGCAGGCATTTTTGAGGAGGTTGCAGGCGGAATCGAGCCGTGGGAGAAGGTTAAAATTTAGCTCTGTTTCGCGCAGGATTTTTGGCTTGCCTAGTCAAATTTGATCAATAAAAACGCCAAAATACGTTACGTCGATTTTCACCTAAATTTGACGTAAAAATCTCAAATTTACGATTAGTGGCGATTTGCCAAAAAGGCAAGCAATTTTATCCGCTCTGGCGAGAAATTATGGGCAATTCGTCAAATTCTAAAAGGCGAACCTAACGTCAAATTCTCGTCAAATTCGCCTCTGTTTTTAAAAATAAAAGCCGATCCGCAAAATCCCGCGCTTAAAATTTACCCGCAAGCGAGCAAATTCAGCTAAATTTTGCAAATCGGTAACTCTACTCCGCTCTCATCTGAGTGCCTACGAATACTAAGCTTAAATCACGACTAGGCCGGAGCTAAGCTTAACCCCCAAGGCGAGCGCGCAAAAAAAAATGGACGCGCAAAAAAATAAAATTTCAAATCACGCCAATCCGCTTATAACGCCATCGCTAGTAATCTTCATATTTAGCGCGTTAGGAACCTTCGGTAGCCCCGGCATAAGCATTATCTTGCCACAGACGGCGACGATGAAGCCCGCCCCCATGCGAATTTGAAGATCTTTGACGCTGAGCTTAAAGCCGCGCGCGCCCAAGCGCCTTAGCATCGTCGCTGAAGCTATACTGCGTCTTGGCGATGCAGACGTTTAGGCGCTCAACCCCTAAAGCCTTGATGTGCTGCAGCGCCTTTTGCGCCTCCGGCTCAAAAACGACCTTGCTCGCGCCGTATGGTTTAAATTTTACTTCGCGGCGGCGGGCTATCCGTATTCAAAAAGCAGCGCCCATTACATTATAAAATTTCGCCGTCTCGCGATAGCTGCCAAACGGCGCATTAAATTTAAAATTTACAAAACGCAAAATTTCAAATTTTCGCGCAGAGCTGTATCTTTACGCGGCGCGCTGCCAAATTTCTACGCAAAAGCAGCCTTCGCAAAAGCGGTATATCAGGCGGTAGCCCGCTTTCCGCGTACTTTGGCATACGTAATGAGGGCATGGTGCATGAAGTCGGCGAAATAACTTATAGTCGCTCGGGTACGGGAAATACACTTTATATCCTTTAAAACGACTACGAAACCACATTTACCGATATCGATGAATTCTGCATGTACTGTATTATTTGGTAAATCTCAGCGACTTGGTCTTTGATATGACGGAGCGCGGATAATCATCAAAAGCTACGATTATATTGCCGATATGGGGGAGCAGAAGGGGAAAAGATAGCACGAAAAATCCATCGTAAAATACGGCTGACATAAAGATATTTTCTAAAGTCATAAAAAGTTTATTAAACTGATAAATTTTTACTCAAGGAGTTTAATAGTTAATTAAGCTAAAAGTATTTACAATTTCAAAGATGTGTGGCTAGATTTTGTGTTTGTGTTTCGCAAACGTTGACTAAAATGTTGGCAAACTTTGCTACATGCTTGCAATAATGCAATTAAGAATGACATTTTGCATAATGAGTTGCCACACATTCTGATTTTTCTTTTGGATAGTTATGCTTAGTTTAAAAGATGTAAAAACAAGAAAGGATTTTGCTGCTTTTTTGGGAATTGAACTTAAATTCTTAACCTATATACTTTATCACATTAAAGTGGAGAATTTATATACTACATTTGAAATACCAAAGAAGAATGGTGGCACTAGAATCATTGATGCGCCTGATGAGACTTTAAAAAAAATACAAAAAAGACTAATGAGTAAGCTATATAACTATCAAAATAAGATCAAAAAAGATGAAAATATAAAAATTAATATCTCTCACGGTTTTGAAAAAGGTAAAAGCATAATAACCAATGCTAGAATCCACAGAAATAAGCGATTTGTTTTAAATATAGATTTAAAGGACTTTTTCGCTAGCTTTCACTTCGGTAGAGTTATTGGCTTTTTTGAAAAAAATATAAATTTCAGAATTCCAAAAGATATTGCAATTATTATAGCTCAATTATGTTGTTACAAAGGTTCTCTTCCGCAGGGAGCACCGACTTCTCCAATTATATCAAACATAATATGTAATATATTTGACATGAGAGTATTAAAACTTGCTAAAAAATATAAGCTGGATTATACAAGATACGCAGATGATTTAACATTTTCTACCAATAATAAAGATTTTTTGAATATGTATAATGAGTTTTTATTATGTATTTCAAAAGAAGTAGAAAAGGCGGGCTTTTGCATTAATCAGAAGAAGACTAAGCTTTTCTATAAAGATTCAAGACAAGAAGTTACTGGATTGGTTGTTAATAAAAAAATAAGTATAAACCATGGCTATTGTAAATATACAAGAGCTATGGCTAATTCTCTTTATAAAAATAAAGCCTTTAATATTGATGGCGAAGATGCTACCATGAATCAACTTGAAGGAAGATTTGCCTTTATTAATCAAATTGATTGGTATAACAATATAATCAATATTAATGATAATAAACATAACGATTGTAAGAAAAATAATGATAAAAAGTTAAATTGCAGAGAAAAAGAATATCAAAAATTTATTTTTTATAAGTATTTCTTTGCTAATCAAAAACCACTCATTATTACAGAAGGAAAAACGGATATACTGTATTTGAAAACTGTGATAAAAAGTCTATATGCATATTTTCCAGATTTGATTA
>CAUVFI010000131.1:0-3610 GCA_963551055.1 uncultured Campylobacter sp.
CGCGTGCCTTCGTAGTGGGTAGTGGGAGCTGCTTCGCTAACCCCGCTTTTTGCACCTGCTTTGCTATGCCAGCTTGTTTTGTTACACCCATCTGCTTGGTTGCCACTTTACGCGAGAGCTTTTTCTTATGCGAAGACTGCTTTGCGGGCGGTATGGCTTTTGCGACTACGCGATTAGCGCGAGCGATACACACCCCTGCAAAATATACGAAAGCGCTATAGGCTGCAAGCACCAGCGCAAAGCGAGGATTTACGGAGCACATAAAGCCGTAGCTTGCTAACAGGATCAGGATTTTTTGCGCGAAAATATGATTTTTGAGCGTCCAATAAACGATTAAAAACGCTAAAAAAGCAAGGACAAACTCGGGCGAAAAAAATGTCATTAATCTTTCCAATTTAAATTTTTAAAGCTCTTGCGGCTTTTAAACGCTCGCGGCGTGAGATTTATACGAAGCGAAAAAGCTTTTTTTAAATCGCTTACAGCGCGATATTTTATGCGCAGGCACGGCATTGCGCCGTTAAACGCTCTAATAAATCTAGCGTCCAAATCCTTAGATTCACGGACAGCTTGCATGCAAGCCTTTACCACGTGAGCAAAATTCCGCCACAATGGCAAAATTTGAAACGCAAATGAGAGCTCGACGCACGAATAAAATTTTTAAACGCGCTGAGCGGTTTGCCATCAAATTCTTATAAAACCTCGCAAACGCAGTCTCGCAGGTTCTACCCGCAGGATTTCAAAATAAGCGCCTTTTGGAATTATGCCATATAAATTAGGCGCGCGATGCCGCTAAAATCCTACGAAATAAGATGAGCCACTTCATCACAACTATGAGGACTGAAATCCTACAAAGTAAAATTTTAAAAGCCAAAAATTTTGCAGCGATGATAAAATTCCGCCCGTTAAAATCTATCGCGCGAAATTACTAAGTCAATCTCACGTTAGAGCGCGATAGAAACCATCTAAAAGCTGTGCCTTATGAGCCAAAATCATAGCTTTATTTTTACTGCAAATTGCAAAACCTACGCCACCATAAAGTCTCTTTTAAATTTCGGGGCAGCGTAAATGCGCCTTACGCTAGCCTCGCTCTTTCGCGCAAAACGCAAGTAAAATCAATGAGCTTCGCATCGTAAAATTTCGACTCTAGGCTTAGTTTTAGCGCGGCGTAAATTCCAGCTCACCAGGCGAAATTAGCCGTAAATTTTCAATACGGCTACATAGATTTGAGTTTGAGCTGAAATTTAACCTAGCAGAGCCGAATCTTGCTTCGCAATCCAGCCATTCTAACGAGATAATGTAAATTTTAATTTGCAATTTAAAATTTCTAGCGCAAAGATACCGGCTTTGGCTCGCGTTTTGAAATTCTAATTTAGCGGCGTAAACAGTTTATAAAGCGCCACGTAAAATTGCAAATTTCAGCGTTTTTTATTCGGCTGGCGAGGTTTGTGTGCGCAAGAACTGATTTGCGAAAATTTTAAAATTTTATCGCTTGCCTCAACCTGCCCTTAGGGCAATCGCGATAAAATTTACGCTCCGCACCTCAAGCAAGCGAGCAGTTGCGATGAAATTCCAAGCTAGCAGTCGAGATGAAATTTTACGTCGCATTTTAAAAAGATCCCGCGCATGCCCAACTGAGAAATCCGTAAATCTCGCGCAAAATTTCACATCGCCGTATTACTTAGCAGCTATCAAATATGCTTGCCAAGCAGACGCGGTGAAATTGCATACTACCTTTTAATACTCGCTCGAAGTAAAATTTCGCGCAGCTGTTTTAACAATCCATACTCGAAATAAACGTTCCACATAATTCTATCGCAAAACGGCTGCCGGGTGGAATTTCACCCGGCAGCAAAGTCTTTTCTGCGCGAAATTTACACCTCTGCGCGGATGATCCTAACTGCTTCGACCATATTTTTTAGGCTCGGCTCCACCTCTTCCCATTTACGGGTCTTTAACCCACAGTCCGGGTTGATCCACAGCTGCTCTTTCGGAAGCACCTCAAGCAGCGCGCGGATCTGGCTTACGAGCTCATGCACGCTAGGAATTCGCGGGCTGTGGATGTCGTAAACGCCGGGACCGACCTCCTGCTTGTAGCCGACCGATCTAAAAATTTTAAGCAACTCGTTGCCGCTGCGAGCGGTTTCGATGCTGATTACGTCGGCATCCATCGCCTCAATCGTTTTGATTATGTCGTTAAACTCCGAATAGCACATATGCGTATGAATCTGCGTCTGCGCTTTGGCTGCGCTGACAGCGAGCTTAAAAGCACTAACGGCGAATTTTTCATACGCAGGGATGTTTTCGGATCTAAGCGGGTAACCCTCTTTAAACGCAGCCTCGTCCACCTGAACGATCTTGATACCCGCGTCTTGCAGATCCGAAATTTCATCGAAAATCGCAAGCGCAAGCTGTTTTACTATCTGCTCGCGAGGCTTATCGTCGCGCACGAAGCTCCAGTTCATCATCGTAACAGGTCCCGTTAGCATGCCTTTCATAATCTTTTTAGTGCGGCTTTGGGCGTATTTGATCCACTCCACGGTCATCGGTTTTGGGCGGCTCACGTCGCCGAAAAGTAGCGGCGGTTTCACGCAGCGGCTGCCGTAGCTCTGCACCCAGCCGTTGGCACTAAACGCGTATCCGCTCATCTGCTCGCCGAAATACTCAACCATATCGTTGCGCTCAGGCTCGCCGTGAACCAGCACGTCCAGACCAATCTCATCTTGAAATTTAACGCAGTCGTCGATGTAGGCTTTGATGTCACGCTCGTAGGCTTCGCGGCCAATTAAGCCCTTTTTATAGGCGTTGCGAACCTGGCGAAGCTCGGCAGTCTGAGGAAAGGAGCCGATCGTAGTGGTAGGTAAAATTCCATAGCCTAGCTCCTTTTTCTGCACCCTGATGCGATCCTCGTAGCGATCGGCGCGCTCGAATTTATTTAAATTTGCGGCACGGCTTTGCACTCGCTCATCGTGAATTAGAGGCGAGCTAGCGCGAGTTTTGGCGGATTTTTGATTCTGTTCGTAAGCCTTCATGCCGTGTTCGCACATCGGAATTTCAAAGAAAAGATGGGTCAAAATCGAAATTTCGCTTAGCTTTTCGACTGCGAAACTTAGCCAGGATCTAATCTCAGCGCTTAGCTTGTCCTCATATTTTAGCGTGAAAGGCACGTGCAAAAGCGAGCAGGAGGTGCCCACATAGATACGCTCCTCAGGCACGTAAGCTTCGATGGCTTTGAGCTGAGCGAGCTTTTTGTCGATGTCGCTCTTCCAGATATTACGCCCGTCGATCACGCCTGCGAAAAGCACGGTCTTAGCGTCTTTTAAAGCTTCAAGCTCCTTTTTTATATTCTCCTCGCTTGCGTAAACAAAATCAAGCCCGATCGCCCATACATCGGTCTTTACTATCTCGCGCACGGCCTCGGTCGCATGCTCAAAATAGGTCATAAAGATAATTTTTACGTTGCTTGCGGCCTTACTTAGGCGCTGATAAACAGGCTCGATCTTTGGCGCCAGCTCAGTCGCGCGATCCGTTACGAAAATCGGCTCATCGATTTGAACTACGACCTCGCTATCAAGCTCGCTAAGAAGCTTTAGCAGCTCCTCATATTTCGCGG
>CAUVFI010000132.1:0-3599 GCA_963551055.1 uncultured Campylobacter sp.
CCTGCAAGCGTCGAGGCTTGCTCAGGCGCGGCGCTTTACGGCAAAGGCTTTTTGATAAATTTACTAAATCCATACGTCATTATGTTTTGGCTCAGCGTCTCTGCCGGCACCGCGCGAGCAGATTTTGCGCTTGCTCTTGCGGGGCTTGTAAGCGGAATCTTAGCTTGGATCACGCTTTTTCCGCTTGCGATATATCTAGCTCGCAGCAAGCTTCCAAACATAGTAGTGCGAGCATTTGCATATATCTCGGCGTTTATTTTGGTATTTTTTGCGCTAAAGCTTTTATACGCTATAATTTTTGCTAAAATTTAAACCAAAGGATGGCTTATGAAACCGATTGAAATTCTAAAAGAGCTCATCAAATTCCGCTCGCTCACACCTAGCGACGACGGAGCTTTCAACTACGTCTCAATGCTGCTGGCAGACTTTAGCGAGGATAGATTCGAGCTAAACGGCGTAACTAACGCGATTTTTACCAAGCGTTTCGGACATGGTCCGCATCTATGCTTTGCCGGGCACATCGACGTCGTGCCGCCGGGCGAGGGCTGGGCGAGCGATCCGTTTGTGCCAGTGGAAGCGGATGGCTTTTTATATGGGCGCGGCGCGCAGGATATGAAAAGCGGCATCGCAGCGGCAATCTGCGCACTAGCGGCGGCACACGATTTTAAGGGCACGCTAAGCCTACTACTAACCAGCGATGAGGAGGGTGACGGCATCTACGGCACGCGCGAAATGCTCTCTAAATTGCGCGAGCAAGGTGCCCTACCCGACTTCGCAGTCGTTGCGGAGCCTACATGCGAAGTGCGCTTCGGTGATACCATTAAGATCGGTCGTCGCGGCTCGATTAACGGCGTCCTCACGCTCACGGGTATCGGCGGGCACGCAGCCTACCCCGATAAATGCATCAATCCTGTCCATATTTTAGCGCCGGTGCTTGCAAGTCTTGCGGGGCATGATCTGGACGCGGGTAGCGAGGATTTCGCTCCAGCCAAGATAGTCATCACCGACATTCGCGGTGGCTCACAGGTCGTAAACGTAACACCCAAGGACGTACGCGTGATGTTCAACGTCCGCGGCGGCGTAGGGCTGGGACTAGAAGACGTGCGAGACTATGTACTGGGGTTATTTGAACTGGACGCAAAAGATGCGCTGTGCAACGAAAGCGAATCCTGCGGCAAGCTAGAAATGAGCTGCACCGCGCAGCTGCGAGCAGGCGCGTCGCTACACCTCGCGCTAAAAAGTTCCTCAAAGCCTTTTTTAACTCAGCGAAGCTCCAAAATCGTGCAAAAACTAAGCGCTAGCGTGCAGAAGATCTGCGGCGCAGCAGCCGAGCTAAACACCGCAGGCGGCACGAGCGATGCGAGATACTTCGCGGAGTTTGGCGTGGAGACGGCGGAGTTTGGCGTGCGAAACGACACGATCCATCAGATCAACGAACGAGTAGAGATTAGCGACGTCGAAAATTTAGCTAAAATTTTTAGCGATCTGATAGAAAATTTCGGCTAATTTAAAAATTTGGCAAAGCTGCGTAGATTTTCTGCGTTCTACCAAGTTTTGCCGAATTTGCCGGGGTTTTCGCTCGTAGTTGCTTGGCAAATTTTATCTTTGCCGCGCGTATTACGTAGAAATTTCGCTCTGCGCCGCTTTTGCTAAGAATTTTATCTACAGCACGCTTGCCGCTTTTACGATTACTTTGCTATGCAACGTCGATTTTGCAAGAAGCCTTAGCAAAACGCCACCACCTCAAAGGCGAGCTTCGCCGACGAACGCTACCGCTACTAGGAATTTTTTAAAAGAATACTGCTTTTGCGCGAATTTCAGCAAATAGCGCGGTCTTTGCGCAAATTTCCCTCGCTCTCTTCGCGCAAAATTCCATCTTTGCTAGGTGACTCTAGCAGCATACTGCTGTACTTCGCCGCCTCCGCGAGAAATTTTATCTTTGGCGCACCCGCCGCTTTCGCAAGAAGCTTGCTAAGACAATGCCGTTTCTGCTGTGATACCGCCCGCTTCGTGGATTTATAAAATTTTACTTAGTCACGTTACCGCTGGGATAAATTCTGCCCCGGTTACCGCTTCTGCGGGAATTTTAACCATGCCTGACAAGCGCAATTAAAATTTTTACTTTGCTTTGATACGGCAATGTGAAATTTTGCCCGTACGGCGCGGCAGCATAGAATTTTTAGCCTCTGCAAAACTCCACAACAAAACCTTGCTATCCTTGCCTATCTGCACAAAAAGGAGCGGCAAAATTTTACCGCCTCGCGTGCTGTTACACTAAATACACGCAAGATGAAAATTTATCGAAGGATTTCAGCGCAGAATTTCGCGAGGCTAAATTTATCACTGCGAAAAATTTCAACCGCTCATAGCAGGCGTCTAAGGCGTGATAAATTTAAAATTAGGGCTTTAAGTCAGCATAGCAAGTTTCGCTTCTTGCAAAATTTTAACTGCCTTGGTCGCCGCAAAACTAGAAATTTACAAAATCGCTTTATTAAATTTCGCAGCGTCTCGCGGTAAAATTTTAAAATCAACGCCGTGCCTGCAAGGCATAATTTAACGGAATTTTACTTGCCAAATTTGGCTAAATTTTCTCTTTCGAAGTTTAGCAGCCACGCTTTGGTCGCTACGCCGCCCGCGCCGCTGTATCCTCCGAGCCCGCCCGCAGCTACGACGCGGTGGCATGGCACGATGATGGGGATTTTGTTTTTGCCGTTTGCGCCGCCTACTGCGCGGCTTGCACGCGGTCTGCCGATAGCCCGGGCTAGCTCGCCGTATGTTACGACCTCGCCGTAAGGGATCTCTAAAAGCGCGCTCCACACGGACTTTTGAAACTGCGTGCCATTTTGGCTAAGTTTAACGCTGAAGCTCTCAAGCTCACCCCTAAAATAGGCGCCAAGCTCGTCGGCGCAAAGAGCCAAATTCTTTCTTAAATCGCTAAACTTTAAATCGCGTCCTTTGTCGTCTGCAGCACGCACAAAGCCGAATTTAAGCTCTGCGTCGTGTTTTTTAAAGATCTCATCATTGGGCCTACAGACAGAGCTTTTGACCCAGTCGATACTGCAGATCCCGATCTCGTCATCACAAATTTCAAGCATTCCAATAGGCGAATTAAAAAAGGCTTTTTGCATCTCAATCCTTTCAAATTTTTACTGGTTTGATCAAAAAAATTTTAAAAAGCGCTTACTGCCAGTGCAAGCTAAAGCTCGAAAACGGCAGAATTTCATGCGGTAACGCTAATTTTTTAAAATTTATCTGCAAGGCGCTGCAAAGCCCCTACTCAAACCGCATGATGTTTACTAAAACTCCGTCGAAAACGTCTTGCTTAAAAAGCTTGATCTCTCGCACGATATCTGCATTGTCGTCGTCGATGACGCCGTTTTTGACGAGGCTGTCCTCGATGAGCTTAAAGATAAAGGCGTGGTTGCTGACGTCAGAGATACCGCTTTTAAAGCCCATTTCAAGGCGCACCGGTACGCCTATGTGCACGCCGCGCAGGTCCTTGGCGATGTAAAGATCGGCGATCGTGCGCACCATCTTTTTCGCCATTTGGTAGCTCGCCGTGGACGACAAAATATCATTAAGACCGAAATTCTCCATCA
>CAUVFI010000133.1:0-3588 GCA_963551055.1 uncultured Campylobacter sp.
GATGAAATTTTAAGCCGCATTGTGCCGAAATTTCATTTAAAAACGGGTAAATGAGCGAATAGAATTTATGAGGCGAAATTTATAAGGCGGCTCTAGGCGGATTGGAATTTTACGAAATAAAATTTTGAAGGATAGGGGGAATACGGGCGACTTTGAGTAATTTTAAATTTTATCGGCGGTGCGTTTTGCCGCGATAGAATTTTAGGATGAGGATTGAAAGGCGTAATTTTACAAAGCGGAATTCTGCAGCTATGTTTGGGGGCAGAAAAATTCTGAGTGATGAAATTTTACGGCAAATTTTACGCGATCGCGAACGCAAAACTTGCTATGCTAACAAGCGAGAATTTCGTGCGGTAAAATTTAACTGCAAAATTTTGCTTTGGAATTCTGCTGCTTAAAATTAGTGCGTAAAATTATATATCATTACGACACGCAAATCTTAGTAAGTAAAATTTATCGTCAAGTTTGCAGCGAAATTTCGTAATTTAAAATTTCAAAAAATTCTATCTCATAGAATTTTTAGGCAAAAATTTGCAAAGCAGAATTTTGAAAGATCTATCGCCAAGAAAACCGAAATTTCGCCCATAAAAAAGGCTAGCCAGGAGGCTAGCCTTTATGCTACCAACTTAGTGTAGATACTACCAATCAGTCTTTTGATTGTAAATATCGCGAATGTCGCCCGTACCTAGCTTGCTCGTCGAAGTATCGCTAGTGCTATTATCCGATGCACTACCGCCAGCGAATGATCCCACGTCATCTTCCGTACCGGACTTGACTTGACCCTCGCCGCCCCAGACTGTAGGACTAACAGCTCTTACGTTTACAGTAAGAGGATTGAAATACTGTGGCACACCAGGGAACCTGCTAGAGTAAGCTCCAGTAGTAGGAGGTACGGTAAACATAGTTCTCTGATTTCCAGCAGGCGTATGGATAAGCCATGGGTTAGTTTCAATACGTATCCTAGCCTGACCTGGTACGGTAGCCTGGATAGCTATATCTTCCTTACCGCCGCTTACTACATTACCCCTGCGAACAGTTACGCCAGTAGGTGTAAAGCTAGTATAAGCGCTTACGAATTCTGCTCCTATATTATTTAGGGTAGCCCTAGTATTTACTACGAACTTCGTAAAATCAGTTAGGCTACGATCTTGAGCCGCTAGCACGGTAAATATATTCGAGCCAGGGGCTTCATAAGCAAGTTCTGCGCTAGGAGCAGGCATATTCGCGCACCTATCGGTTCTACCGCAATAGATCTGCGTATAAATAGGTACGGTTACCCCGGTTCTGGTAGTAGCCTGATACACCCTGGATCCTAGGCTCTTGTCATACGACGTACCATAGACAAATAGTGCGTAAGTGCCTACGTTATCGCTAAAGTCTATAACGGTTTTACCTGTTGCATAAGTCCTACTATTGGAATTAGCAGCGGCTATATAAGCAGCTTTATTTGCAACGCTCATTTTTGCTTTTTTAACTCCCGTCGTCTCTTCTACTTTCCTAGTAACAAAGTCATCGAAGCTCTCATGAGATAGCTTTATATCATCTTTCTTATATTGCTCCGAAGTTGTATCTGAGATAGCATTGTATGATTTATCAAATTTTGACGGCCAAAAATTTTCGGCGATACTAATCGTGCCATTTCCGATATTAAAGTCACTAGCGTAGATAAGCACCGGAGTGCTAGGGGTTTTATGCATCCTAGCGAAATTAAAATATACAGTTGAACCAGGGGTCTGCCCCTCTCTAAATCCTTGTGCTAAAATCCTGAAATCCGTTGACTTAGAATCGTAATTAATTCCTGTGCCGCCTTTTGGTCTATTAATAAGTCCGCCTACTAATGAAGCGTCGGAGTAGTAATTAAGCGCCGTTCTAAGCGGTATAGGCAAGCCGTAACCCGTATCGGCAGCAGAAGCAGCTTCCTCCCAACCTCCGGTAACAGTTGAGCTTAAGGTCCTTGCGTTATATGTATAGCATCTGCTATCATATCCTGTAGGGCCTAGGCACTCATTAGAATTCTTAGCGAAAAACTGTGTACCACCAGGGATATTATAGACAACGGTAGGTCTATTAGGATATGGCACGTAATTTGTATCTCCGCCGGTCCTGTTAGCGGTAGCTGTGGAGCAACGTCCGTCGGCACTATTGCTAGCGCAATCAAATCCAAAATTTAGCGCAAAATCAAGATCACTCGAAAATCCGCACACGGCTTGAGGAGTGCCGCCAACATCTTGCTTATATCCGTCATAAAGCGTAGCAATGACATCCTTATAAACTTTGTCAGATAGATACGCTACGGCATTGACCTTAAGCTTAGCTAGCTGACTTATCTGATGCGTCACCGCTAAATTTTGAGTAGAGTTATCACTACCATATATTACTACATTATTCTCAATATCCGGAGCATTGAAATATGTATACGCAGATGTTCCACCCGTGATATTATTATCACCTACGCCGATTGTTATACCATTATCAAGGCTTACGAGCGACACTCTGATACGATCCGGCTTATAGCGCAATACAATATTGTCGTTTATAGCTTTATCTTTGTTAGCAGCAATTCTCATGCCTACGTCGCAACCTACCATGCCTTTAGCGTCCGGAGTATTGCTAGATGAATTGATAATGCATTTAGCGCTCTTCCACTTTTTAGAGTATGTCTGATCGGAATAAGCATCCGTCCACGAATTATCATAGATGTTTACGAGTACATCGCCGACATTATAGTAGTTAAAAATTTTATCGGCATCTTTACCTATGGTTTCGGTATAGATAACGGCATAGCTTTTATCTTTAGCTTCCGGATCTTTTCTGGACTGGGTCATCAGATATGCACCTTGAACATGACCTTTGCTATCAAATTTCGCAACGCCTCCTGCTTCTACGATATTTCTAGCGTTAAAATTCGCCCATAAGCTTACGGCATTTTTATCCCATACTCTTCTATACGATGCGTCGAATTTTGAGCTTGTACCATTTAATACGCACGAGACATCATCGCTCTTGCCAAAAGAGCCTTTTTTGATAGCTTCCGGATCAATCTCATATTTGCCTGTTTCGGCATTGTATTTAGCACCGGAATATTCCACTGCGGTACCGCCATAACAACTATCTTCTTTAACGCCACGTTTTAATGTAGTGGAAGCATTCTTTCTATCTACATAATAGGATTGAGTAGAGACATTAGCCGCGCATTCATTAGATATAAACGGACGCAAGTAGGTTTGAATACCGCGAATCTTGGTTGATATATCTTGAGTATCGTCGGAATCTGCACCATAGCTTTTACGCAGATGATAACGTTGATTGCCAAGATCGCCACCGATTTCTGCTGTGTAGTTAGGTACGCCGTTGTCACTATAGCTTCTGGCCGATATTACGTGAGCCAAGATATCTGCGTTTTGCGTATAATCGCCGCCTACGCGCAGATTATTAGGATTAAGTACGCTGGTGCCATCACCTTTTTTGGTTATATCACCACTCGCAGTGGTATCTACGATCTTGCTATACTTGCCCAAATTCTTCAGCGCTTCTGTATCTACATTAAAATATGCAGGGCGAAGCACGAAGTTATCGCTACCGCATATA
>CAUVFI010000134.1:0-3565 GCA_963551055.1 uncultured Campylobacter sp.
ATCCCCGCGCGGCGCGGAGTAGAGCCCGTAGCGACGATAACGGCACGCGCGCGTCGTGTTTGATCGCCCTCGAGATAGATCGTAAAAATTCCATCGCCGTCTTTTGAGACGCGCAGCACGCGCACCATCTCATGCTTTAAGCCGAAGCGGAAGCACTGCTCCTGCCAAGGCGCCATAAAGCTCATCCCGTCGGTCACCGCGGCGACGCCCGGGTAGTTTTCCATCTCGGAGCTTGAGGTGATCTGCCCGCCGGGCATACCCATCTCAAACATCACGACGTCTTTTAAACCGCCTCTAGTAGCATAAAGCCCCGCCGCTAACCCCGCAGGGCCGCCGCCGATAATTGCTAAATCTAACATTTTTTCTCCTTAATTATTTTATTAAGTAAAGCCGCGAGCGTTAAATTTACGAATTTAATTAATAAAACGATGAGTGGAAGGGAAAAGGGCGAAGCCGCCCTTTTAAAATTTACAGAAGCGAGTTTAGTTTGTCGGCTATGATCTGCTTAGATTGCGCGCCGATAAGCTGAGCTTTTAGCTCGCCGTCTTTGAAAAATAGAATCGTAGGGATCGAGCGAACGCCGAACTGCACCGCAAGATCCTGCGCTTCGTCGGTATTTACCTTGCAAATTTTAGCCTTACCCTCGTAATCGTTCGCAAGCTCCTCGATGATCGGGGCGATCATACGGCACGGCCCGCACCAAGGTGCCCAAAAATCGACTAGCGCGACACCCTCTTTAATAACGTCGAAATTCTCCGAAGTAAGCTCTATATACTTTCCCATAATGTTCTCCTTGTGTTAAAATTCTGCGGATTATAGTTCATTATCTTAAATAAATAATAAAAATTCTAATTTAAAAAGATATGTTGGCGATAAATTTTATCTGCTTTGGATAAACTTCCACGACGTCGATCTGCCACGGCTCGTCCGTATCGCAGCTCATCAGATAAAATTCCGCCGCCTTTAAAATTTTAGCCATCTTGGCGCCTGTCACGCGCTCTGCGGCGTCGTAATCGCCGCTCGTGGCCTTCACCTCTACAAAGTGCAAAATTCCGCCCTTACGCGCGATTATATCGATCTCGCCGAAGCGGCAGCGGAAATTTCGCTTTAAAATTTCAAATCCTTCGCCGCGTAAAAATTCCGCCGCACGGTCCTCGCAGGCAAAGCCGAAAAGATATTCTTTTAAGCTCAACTTAGCTTTCGATCCTGATCATAAAAGGCTTTTGCGTAATAAAATTTTCGCCGCTAATCACGCTTATAGCGCGCTTTATGTCCTTCTCGCAGCACGTATGCGTCGTGAAAAACAGCGTCACTTCCTCGTCCGTTTTGAGCTTAGGCTTTTGCAAAAAGCTGTCGATCGAAAGATCGTTTAAGCTCATAATGTTCGTAAGCTTCGCAAGCACGCCTTTCTCGTCGCGCACGCGCAGCCTGAAATAATACTTCGTGCGGATCTGCTCGCTAGGCAAAATTTGCATAAAATTTTCGCTCGGCAAAATTTTATAGCCGAGCATCGGGTTTTTGTTATCGCGCGCAATGTCGATGAGATCGCTTATAACGGCGCTTGCCGTAGCGCTACCGCCCGCGCCAGGTCCGTAATACATACTCTCGCCGACGCAGTCTCCGTAGATGCTCACGCCGTTCATTACGCCGTCTACTTTTGAGAGCATTTGATCCTTTGAAATGAGCGCAGGATGGACGCGCAGCTCGACTTTGTTGTCGCACGCGCGCTTGGCTACCGCAAGCAGCTTGATTATAAAATCAAATTCGCGCGCAAAATAGATATCCTCCTGCGTGATTTCCTCAATCCCCTCGATTAGGATATCTTCAGGGTCTCCGTGCACGCCGTATGCGATGCTAGCTAAGATCAAGAGCTTATGCGCCGCGTCAAATCCGCCGATATCAAAGCTAGGATCGGCTTCGGCGTATCCGAGCTCTTGAGCTCGCTTTAGCGCGTCTTCAAATTTCTCGTTTTTTTGCATCATATTCGTAAGAATAAAGTTGCTCGTGCCGTTTACGATGCCGATTATTTTTTCGATACGATTGGCGCTTAGCCCCTCGCGCAGGGTTTTGATGATCGGAATTCCGCCCGCCACGCTCGCTTCAAAGCCAAAAGGCGTATCGCCCGCAAGCGTCTGAAGCTTGTAGCGATGATAAGCCAAAAGCGCCTTATTTGCGGTAACGACCGCCTTTTTACGCTTTAAAATTTCGCTTACGATCTCATAGGGCTTTTCTACCCCGCCCATAAGCTCTACAAAAACGTCAATATCGTCGCGCTCAATAATGCTTTGCGCGTCGCTGCTAAGCGGAATTTGCACGTCACGTTTTTTGCTAGTGTCGCGCACGAGTCCGATTACGGGCTCTATGCTAACGCCTGCGCGCGCAAGGATGATATCTTTGTTTTTGATCAAAATGTTTGCAACTTCGCTACCTACGGTGCCGACGCCTAAAATCGCTACTTTCATCAGATCTCTTTCAAATATTTTTTTATATTTCTAGCGGCTTGACGGGTCCTATTTTCATTTTCGATAAAGGCGATCCGCACGTAATCGTCTCCCGCCGCGCCAAAACCCACGCCTGGGCTTACGGCGACGCACGCCTTGGTAAGAAGCTGTTTGGAAAACTCCATGCTTCTTAGATGAGCCGCCGCTGGCGGTAATTTCGCCCACGCAAACATCGACGCGCTAGGTTTAGCGATCTGCCAGCCCGCGTCCGCAAAAGCGTCAATCAAAAAATTCCTACGCTTCTCATAGCTCGCGCGGATCTCCTCTACGCACTCTTGCGGCCCGTCCAACGCGATCGTTGCGGCTACTTGGATCGGCGTAAACATACCGTAATCAAACCACGATTTGATCTTTTTAAGTGCGGCGACGAGCTTTTTGTTGCCGCTTACAAAGCCCACGCGCCAGCCCGCCATATTGTAGCTTTTAGAGAGCGTGTACGCCTCGACTGCGACGTCCTTCGCACCCTGAACCTCAAAGATGGACGGCGTTTTGTAATCGTCAAAAGCGATCTCTGCGTAAGCGATGTCACTGATGATATAAAACCGCTCCTGTCGCGCCATCGCCACGAGCCGCTCGTAGAAGCTCTTTTGTACGACGACGGTGGTAGGGTTATGCGGGAAATTTACGACGACGTATTTTGGGCGCGGAATGCTCTCGTCGAAGGTTTTTTGCAGATCGATGAAAAATTTATTCTCGTTAAAATTTAAATTTTCATCATAGGCAAGCGGGATTTTAACGACGTTACCGCCCGCGATGATGAAGGCTTGGGTATGGATCGGATACGCAGGATCGGGCACCACCGCGACATCGCCCGGATTTACGATCGCGCTAGTTAGATGCACGAAGCCCTCTTTAGAGCCCATCACGGCGACGATCTCACTTTCTGGGTCCAAGATCACGCCGTATTTGCGCTTGTACCAATTCGCGCAGGCAAGTCGCAGCTTGTAGATGCCCTGGCTTACGGAGTAGCCGTGCGTCTTGTCCTTTTGCGCGCTTTCGCAAAGCTTGTCTATTATATGCTGCGGCGTCCTGCCGTCGGGATTGCCCATCGAAAAATCGATTAT
>CAUVFI010000135.1:0-3544 GCA_963551055.1 uncultured Campylobacter sp.
TTTCGTCCACCGCGCCTATTTTTTCGTCCTTGATGATATTGGCTAGGCGCTTAAAAGTCGCGAAATTTTCTCCGAAATCCGCTGCTGCTGCGATCTCACCCAGAGCTTTTATAGCCTTGCTTAGTCGTAATAGATCGTTTTCGCCGCTTGCGATGCACGCCTTGATCACGGACGGATTTATCTCGTCAAAAATTCCATATAGTCTATCTTTCATAAAATCCAGCAGCTTAGAAATGTCAAATTTCTTATAATTTGGCGCCAGCTTTTGCGCCAGCGCATTTGCATCAAAGCCCAATCCTTGATTTAGTAAAATTTTAATTAGCCCCGTAGCTGCGCGGCGAAGCGCATACGGATCTTTATTGCCGCTTGGAACTTTATTGATGCTAAAAAGCCCCAGGAGCGTTTCAAATTTCATCGCCACAGCGATTACGCCACTAAATACACCGCTTGGAAGCTCACTATCCTCGCTGCTAGGCAGATATTGCTCGCGTATCGCGCGGCATATATGATCTGCCAGTCCAGCATGTGCGGCATAGTAACTACCCATAATGCCTTGAAGCTCGCTAAATTCGCCCACCATCGTGCTGCTAAGATCTGCTTTACTAAACATTACGGCATTTTCTACATCCCGCGCAAAATCCTTTTTGCCGATCTCCGCCTCGATCTGCGTAGCATAATCCGCGCTCAGTGCCTTTGCTACCGCTAGCTCGCGCACTTGCTTATCATAAACCGAGCCAAGGGCTTGCATATAGGAAATTTGCTTAAGTTTTTCAGGGCTAAATTCCGCTTGCAAATCGCTCTTCCAAAAAAACATAGCATCGCTTAGGCGCGCGCGTAAAACTTTTTCATTGCCGCGTATCACTAGCTCGTCATCATCGGTGATCGCATTACTAACGACAACGAAATGATTGCTTAAGTTTTTACCCTCAAAAACGGGAAAATAGCGCTGATTCTCCTTCATCGAAGTGATGATGACCTCCTTTGGCACGCTTAAAAAATCTCGCTCAAAGCTGCCTAGCAGCGCCGTCGGATACTCAGTGATAGCCGTTACTTCATCCAGCAACGCAGAATCGACCTCGATCTTAAAGCCATGCTTTTTCTCGAGCTTTGCAAACTCGCTTAGAATTTTATCTTTTCTTTTTTGCTCGCTTAAAATTACGCCGTTACGCTCCAGCAGTGCGAAATAATCTGCGGCCTCTTTAAATTTAATCGCTTCATAGCCAAATTTTCTGTGCGGAAAAAATGCAGCCGCGCTTCGCACGCCATAAATTTCAAAATCTACGTTTTGACCGCCCAAAACGCAGGCTATGCTTCTTATCGGACGGATAAACTCAAACTCACCGCTACCCCAGCGCATTGCGCGTCCAAAATTTAGCGATCGTAAAAACTCCTCTATCATTTCGCCTAGGATTTCACGACTATCACGCCCCTTTTGCACCGCAGCGTGGTAGAGCACCTCTTTGCCGCCTATCTGCCGAAATTCCAGCTCACTTTCGCTTATGCCGCATTTTTTAGCAAAACTTAGCGCTGCAGGGCTCCACGCGCCGTCTTTGAGCGCGACGGACTTAGGTGCGCCCGTGCTTACAATCTGCGCATCATCGCCGCGTTGCGGAAAATCCTCGTGAAATAGCACGAATCTACGCGGGCTAAATTCGAAGCGAAAGTCGCTATTTATGCGGTTAGCCTCAAGCACTGCGCGCCATTTTGGCGCGATATTCGCACGCTCTTTTAAAAACGGGATCGCAGGCAGCTCCTCGACCCCAATCTCAATGAGTAGTTCCATCTTTATCCTTTTTTCGTTGATTTCGTTTTTCGTTTTTCTCCATCATTTCGCGGTTAAATCCTACGATCATAAATATCATAAAAAGCACGAAAAGTGCGGTTATAACGGCGTGTATCATTCTACTATAAATTCCTTTTGCCCTTTATAAATCGTAAAATAGGCATTTTTAAATTCTAAATTTTTGCCGTTTTGCACAGGAGCGCTTTTGCGAAAAATTCTAAACTCTCCCGCGCTTTTGAGATTAATTATGCCGTCTTCAACGTCGCCTTTGATAGTGCTTATCACATCTCCTGCGCGCAGCTGCCGAACCGATGCGCTAGGCAAAACGTATGGTGCGATAGAGCCTACGTTGCCGCTTCTAGCTACGATCTCAAAATCGTCGATCTCAAAGCTTTGCTTATAAAATTTCGTCTTTTTTACTAGCAGATCGAGTTTATCGCCTAGCTGTAGCCCGCTGCCGCCATAGACAAAAACTCCACTTCCATCTTGGGAAATCGCAAAGCCATGGCGGTTTGTAAAACTCACGACTACGCCTTTTATCAGCATAGGCTCGCTTATAATGCGCCCGTAAAGCTCCTCTATCGTGACGGTCTTTGCGGCACTAGCGGTATTTTTAGCTAAAAATTCTTGCTTTTTCGGCATAGATTTTAAAGCGCCTTCGTTCGTCAGAATGAAGCTAATCGGGAAATGATCGGAAGCGGTAGATAATTTAGCAACCGCGAAGCTGTCCTTTTTATATCCAGGCTCGCTACTAAAAAAATCGTCGCTAAGCAAGATATGATCTAGCACTGCGCCGCTTTCATGAGATTCACAAGAGCCAAAATGCTTTAACTGCGAGCAGGGATGTAGCGCCCATAAATCACTAAATCCGTCGCGCTCGATAAGCTCGTTTAGCAAGGAATTTCGCCCGAAATTCGTATTAAAATCTCCCGCTACGATAGCGCGTTGGTGCCCTTGCAAAACCTCGCGTAAAAAGGCGAAATTTCGCCTGCGCTCGCTTAGCGGATTGCGTGCAGAGAGCATATGTACGACATAAAAGCTAAAATCAGTGCCGCCAAGCACAAAATCAGCGCGCAAAATATCTCGTGTTTTAAGCTCTGTCGGGCGGTAAGTTTTTTGAAATTTTATCGGTATGCGCGACATCACCGCCACGCCCGCAGGTGCAGTCTGCGCGCGCGAAAAAGCGTAGAATTTATAGCCCGCCTTCTGCGCAAGCGCTTTTAGCACGGCTTCGTTTTCGATCTCTTGCAGCCCCAAAATATCGGCATTAAGCGCGCTTATCTCGTCCGCTACCGCTTGCAGCTTGCGCTCGTATTTTTGCTCGCTCCAGCCTCCGCGCTCGATCTCAAAGTCCGCATACTCCGTGCCGTCGTTTACGCCGTCGAATAAATTTTGCACGTTAAACGATGCGATTTTTAGCTCCGCCGCACTCGCGCCGCAGAAAAACACCGCAAAAAGTAGCGCTAAAACTCGCAAACCGCGCTCCTAAAATCGAATTTATCGATGTTTTGGCGGATCGCTTCGTAGGTTACGATACCCACGCTGGTGGCTAAATTTAAACTGCGCCCCGCCCCGCTCATCGGGATCGTGATGCAGTTTTCGCGGTTTGTGCGCATGATCTCAAGCGGCAGCCCATGCCCCTCCGAGCCGAAAATCAAAAAATCGCCCGGCTGAAATTTCGCCTCGTAGTAGAGCTTGTTCGTCTTCGTCGTCGCAAAAAAGAAGCGCTGCTTAAATTTCTCGTTCGCCGCCATAAACTCG
>CAUVFI010000136.1:0-3544 GCA_963551055.1 uncultured Campylobacter sp.
TTAAGCGCGCGTGGTATCAGGGTGAGACGGTCAATGCCTCGATCGGCCAGGGCGACGTGCTCGTCACCCCTATGCAGGTGGCGAAAAACACCGCGCAGATCGCCTCGGGCAAGGCTATCACGCCGCATTTTTTAAAAAGCATCGACGGCAAGCCGGTGGAATTTGCCCCTACCGAGCTTTTCACGCCGAAAGAAAAGGCGCAGCTGCCGCTCGTACGACGCGGGATGTATGAGGTCGGCAATAACCCCGACGGAGGCACCGCCTACAAGCTCATCCATACCGCAGTCGTGCCTCTAGCGGTCAAGACCGGTACCGCGCAGGTCGTGGGCATTTCTCAGACCACCAAAAAGCGAATGAAAGAGGCCGATATGGACTACTTCCACCGCTCGCACGCT
Source organism: uncultured Campylobacter sp. (assembly GCA_963551055.1). GTDB lineage: Bacteria > Campylobacterota > Campylobacteria > Campylobacterales > Campylobacteraceae > Campylobacter_B. The sequence continues at coordinate 396 of CAUVFI010000136.1, forward strand.
TGGATGACGAGCTTCGGGCCGTATGACAAGCCGCAATACGCCGTAACCGTGCTCGTAGAACACGGAGGCGGCGGCGGAAGCGCGGCAGGCCCAGTGATAATGCAAATCTACGAAAAACTCGCTCAGATGGGCTATATCGACGCTAACGCAACGACTAACAAAGACAGCGCAAAGAAAACGAAGTAGGATGGAATTTTAAAATTATAAAATTTTAGAATTCTCCTCGTCTTTCGCGGGCTTAGAATTTTATCCAGCCTACATGGGTTTGAAATTTTAAAATTTAGCGCAGTGTGGAGGCTTTTAAATTTAGAATTTTACCCGTCCTTCGCAGATTTTAAATTTTAAAATTTATAGTAGTAAAAGACCTTAAAATTTAGTAGATCAAAGTAGTTTTAAATTTTAAATACATTATATATTAGCGCATAGGCGGATATAAACATATCGTAAAATCAAGATTATTAAATTTCTTAAGGAGTAGAGAATGGCATTTGTAGCAGAATATATTTCTAAAGAGGATATTGAGAAATATGATATTATAAATCGTGTAGATCAGTGCTTGGCAAAATATCATTATGATCCACAGGAGCCTAATGAAATAAAGTGGCTAGACTGGGTAATCGACAGGCAAAGAGATATTTGGCTTATCTTTGTTTGTAGCCCGCATCTGCCTGATCCAAGAGACGGATATACCGGAGAGATGATTTGGCTGCTTTATTATAAGGGTAGAGAAATCGAGCTTGACATTAGACGGGTCTATGACGAAACTACAAGTAAAATGCTAGTCGATAACCCCTTTTTTATCAAATATAAGCTGGAAAATATAAATTCTAGTCTTGACGGAATTTCGTTAGATGAGCTCTATAAGGTGCTTAATGAAGCTTTGATAGAATATGGAGAAAGTGGTATACACGGTAGAAAGTTCTTGCCAAAGGAACATGAATTCGTAACTTTTCTGCACGATTAAATATAAAGGATAAAAAATGACGCGAGAACAATAAGCAAGGTGAAAATTATAAAGTCACGCTTATAGATGCAAGAAAAAGGATAAATAGTTTTTTATCCGATCAGAATTCAGCTCGGTAAATTTTAAAATTTAGCACAGCGAAAGGCTTAAATTTTGATGATAAATTACGACAAAGTGTTTTTAAAGGCGCCGAAATGAAACGCGATATAAAAGCCAAATTGATCTTAAAAGCTATAAAGTAGGGGCTAAAGCGATAAAAGAGTTCATTAAAAAATATTTTGAGCTAAAAGAGGTGAGGATTTTATTCTGGATCGCCTTACTCTTTTTACTATAGACTGCTTGGGCGTTATATTTGCCGGCATAGATGCGGTTTTTTGGGCGGAGTATAGCGGTTACGATATCGCGCATACGTTTTCTATCGCTTTAAAAGCTTTTGAACTAATGTGGCACGAAGAAGCGGGCGATAGCGAAAGCGATATTTTCGGCGCTATGGTATTGTATCTATTTTGCGCGACGGTAATTTTGCCTCTAATCATCTGCTGCTTCGCATTTTCCAAAATAAAGGCTTTTATTCTGCTGGATAAAATATCCGCCGCATCTGCATTTTTTATAAGTTTATTTTATACTTATCCGCTAGCTGTGATAATCCTAGCAAAAGCCGATTTGACCTGGTTAGGTCATCTGTTTGATCGCTCAAATTTTAATTTTAACATAATGATTATAAGCGCTTTATCATCGCTAATAATCGCGTCCGTGGCGGTTTTCATTCTAAAAAGAAGAGATAAAATTTAATGTGGATAAGTTTATGGGATCATCTTTTTTTGACAAAATTTTACGTAAATTTATACGTAAAATTTTATGAATAGAGCTCGAGATATGTAAATTTAAAAAAGAGTAAATTTTGAAACGATCTTAAAATTTGTCCCCGCTTCAGGTTTAAAATTTTAAGTTTCGAGGTTTGGAATTTCGATCATCGACTTCGAATTTTAAAATTATAACCCTATCTATCTTTTTAAATTTTATAATCTAAAATCCTCGTGTTTCGAACCACGCAGCTTGAAGTCGCTGCTTCTTAAATTTGAAATTCTAAGCTCTGAGATGCGGAGCCTTGCTCGATAAATTTTTAAAATTTAAAGCCCAGAATTTTATTCGGTAAAAATTTTTATCGGGCAGAATTCAGCTCAGTAAATTCTATAGAATGCTACTATGAAAGAGGGAAAAATGAGATTTTAAATAGAGCATTTTAATTCCCAATGGGATGGAATTCTACCGTAGCCGCCTTTTTGCTTTTGAGTATATGCCCTAAGTTTCAATTCCCAACGGGATGGAATTCTACCCGATCTGCAATAGACTTGACGCGATAGTTGAGCTGTTTCAATTCCCAACGGGCTGGAATTCTACGATCTCACCAATTTTAGCACCCTAAGCACTACCTAGTTTCAATTCCCAACGGGATGGAATTCTACTATGCGCTGATCCTATCATGGCGCAAAATACCAAGTTTCAATTCCCAAGGAGATAGATTATTCGCCCAATTTATATTAACAAAGTATTTTAGATTTACCTCGCCAAATTTGTTCCACCAAAGCGCGGAATTTACCCCGCAGGATAAATTCCGCAGAATTTTATTTCACTCTCTTTATTTCGATTTCGCCTTCATGCGCGCCGATTTCGATCCGATCTCCGGTTTTGATCTCGTCGCTTAGGATCATATCGGCGATCTTATCCTCCACCAGGTCGTAAAGCGCCCTGCGTAGCGGTCTTGCGCCGTATTCGATATCAAAGCCCGCTGAGGCTATGAGCTTTTTGGCATTTTCGCTCAAGCTCGCGCTAATGCCGCGGTTTGCGAGCGTTTTTTGCAGACTCTTAAACATAATGCCCACGATTTTGATAAGATCGTCCTCGCTTAGGGCGTTGAAGATCACGATGTCGTCCAGGCGGTTGATAAATTCTGGCTTAAAATAATTCTTCAGCTCGCTCTTTATCGCCTCCTCTCGCTCTGCAAGCGCGACCTCGCGCGGCTTGCCCGCATTTTTAGCGTCAAGCTCCATAATCTTAGCCGAGCCGATATTGCTCGTTAGGATGATGATTGTGTTTTTAAAATCAACCGTAACGCCCTTGTTATCGGTTGCGCGTCCGTCGTCTAAAATTCCAAGCAGGATGTTAAAAACGTCCTTGTGCGCCT
>CAUVFI010000137.1:0-3530 GCA_963551055.1 uncultured Campylobacter sp.
TAGGCGCCAAGCCTGAAGCGATCAAAAAGGGCGAGGATAGGGTAAAATTTAAAGAGGCGATGATTAAGATCGGAATGGATCTGCCTAAATCCAAATACGCCTACAATATCGAAGAGGCGATGGCTGCTGCAAATGAGATCGGCTTTCCGCTCATTATCCGCGCTAGTTACACCCTAGGTGGCGCAGGCAGCGGCGTAGCGTACAATATCGACGAGTTTAAAGAGGTCGCGCAAAACGGGCTAGACGTGAGCCCGATAAATGAAATTTTGATCGAAGAGAGCCTGCTTGGATGGAAAGAGTTCGAAATGGAGGTGATCCGCGATCATAAGGACAACTGCATCATCGTCTGCTCGATCGAAAATTTCGACCCGATGGGTGTGCATACGGGCGATAGTATCACGGTTGCGCCCGCTCTAACGCTTACCGATAAAGAGTACCAGGCGATGCGCGACGCGAGCTTTAAAATTTTACGCGAGATCGGCGTGGATACGGGCGGCTCAAACGTGCAGTTTGCGGTAAATCCGCAAACGGGGCGGATGATCGTCATCGAGATGAACCCGCGCGTAAGCCGCAGCTCGGCGCTTGCGTCTAAAGCCACGGGCTATCCGATCGCCAAGGTCGCTACGATGCTGGCGGTAGGCTTTAGCCTGGATGAGATCAAAAACGATATCACCGGCACGCCCGCAAGCTTCGAGCCCGTGATCGATTATATCGTTACTAAAATTCCGCGCTTTGCGTTTGAGAAATTTCCCGGCGCAAACCCCTATCTCGGCACTGCGATGAAAAGCATCGGCGAGGTGATGGCGATCGGGCGCAGCTTTAAAGAGAGTATCCAAAAAGCGCTGTGCTCGCTAGAGAAGAGCTACTTCGGCTTCGTGGAGCTAAGCTTAAGCGAAAAGGATCTCATTTTCGGGCTTCGCAACGCGCAGCAAGATAGAATTTTATATATCGCTCAGGGCTTTAGAGCGGGTATGAGCGTGGATCAAATTTACGAGCTTAGCAAGATCGATCGCTGGTTTTTGAGCCAGATCGAGCAGATCGTTAAATTTGAAGAGCGCATCGATATGGAGATCATCAACGACGCGTCGCTTTTGAGACAGGCCAAGAGCTGGGGCTTTAGCGATAAGATGATCGCAAATTTGATCAACAAAAAAGATAGTCTGGGCCTTACGCAGAACGACATCCATTTTGCTTGCGCCAGACAGGGCATCGACCTTGAATACAACGAAGTAGATACCTGTGCGGGCGAGTTTGCGGCGCTTACGCCCTATCTATACTCCAGTACCAACATAACGCCCGCCATCGCAAGCCGTAAAATTTCAAAAGATAATAAAAAGGTCCTCATCATCGGCGGCGGTCCGAACCGCGTCGGGCAGGGCATCGAGTTTGACTACTGCTGCGTGCACGCTAGCTACGCGCTACGCGATATGGGCATCACCACGATAATGTACAACTGCAACCCAGAAACCGTCAGCACCGACTACGACACGAGCGATATTTTATACTTCGAGCCTATCGATTTTGAGCACGTTAGAGCGGTCATCGAGGCTGAAAGCCCCGACGGCGTGATCGTGCATTTCGGAGGCCAAACTCCGCTAAAGCTCGCCAAACGCCTAAGCACCGTGGGGGCCAAGATCATCGGCACGAGCGCGCGCACGATAGACGTAGCGGAGGATCGAAAGAAATTTAGCGAGTTCATCGCAAGCATCGGCGTCAAGCAGCCGAAAAACGACACCGCCGTAAGCGAAGCCGAAGCGATCGAAAAGGCCGCTGCGATCGGCTATCCCGTGCTCGTGCGCCCTAGCTACGTGCTCGGCGGTCGCGCGATGAGGCGCGTGCATAGCGAAGCGGAGCTTAGGCAGTATATGAGCGAGGCAGTACGCGTGAGCAACCACTCGCCCGTGCTGATAGATAAATTTTTACTTGACGCGACAGAGCTTGATGTCGATGCGATCTGCGACGGGCGCGACGTATATATCGGCGCGATAATGGAGCATATCGAAGAGGCGGGCATTCACAGCGGCGATAGCGCGAGCATTCTGCCGCCGCTTAGCCTGAGCGCGGAGATGATCGATCTGGTAAGTCGTCAAACCAAAGAGATCGCGCTAAATCTCGGCGTCGTGGGGCTTATGAATATTCAATTCGCGATTTTTGAAAACGAGCTTTACATTATCGAGGTAAATCCGCGCGCGAGCCGCACCGTGCCGTTTGTAAGCAAGGCGACTGGAATTCCGATGGCAAAGGTCGCTACCCGCGTAATGTGGCAAGGGGGTCTGCGCGAGGCTTTGAAATTTTACGACGAGTTCGGCGTACTGGTCGAAGAGAAGGGAATTTTAAAGCCGCGTATTAAAAACCATATCTGCGTCAAAGAGAGCGTCTTTCCTTTCAACAAGCTTGCGGGCGCGGATCTGATCCTGGGACCCGAGATGAAAAGCACCGGCGAGGTGATGGGCATCGGCGAAAATTTCGCCAAAAGCTTCGCTAAATCTCAAATCGGCGCTAGCAACGCACTTCCAAGCGGCGGCAAGGTATTTTTGTCGCTCGCAGATCACGACAAGCTGCGGGCCGTGGAGCTTGCACGCGCACTTACGGGCGCGGGCTTTAGTATCGCGGCTACGAGCGGTACTCACAAGCTACTGGGCGAAAACGGCGTAGAGTGCGAGTTTGTCTATAAAATCAGCGAGGGTCGCCCAAATATCGAGGACAAGCTCAAAAACGGCGAAATTTCGCTCGTCATCAATACCAGCGATAGTAAATCAAGCTCTACCGACGCCGCGAAGATCCGCCAGAGCGTGCTGCGCTTTAGGTTGCCGTATTTTACGACGATGAAGGCGGCGATCGCCGCTACGCGCTCGATCTGCTCGATAAAGGATGACTCCGCGCTTGAAGTTAAAACGCTGCAGGAGTATCTAAGCGGAAGGTAGCGCAAGCAGCCTTCTGCCGGCACCATGCCGCGATAAAATTTTAGGAAGCATAATTTTACTGCGAAAATTAGAGTATGGAATTTCTAAATTTTATCGATAGCATTCCTATTTTATATGCATAAAATTTTTTAGGAGATACTATTAAATGAGTGGAGATAGGCAACGCAAGGATTTGCAAGATAAGGTTTGGGCTACTGCAAATCGCATATAAGACTCGGTAGATAGGGCTTTAAGCAATGCATCAAAAGTAAATTTGTTCCAAGCAGATTTATATAAATTTTTAAAATTTAGATCCTGTCGCCAGTTTCATCGCTCCAAACGGCGATGAGTTTTGCGACCGTATCAACGTCGAAGCGAAATTTGCTCGCGCCGAAGTCCGCAGCGCTTATGCTGCCGTTTCTAGGATCGCTTTGAAGTTCGGTAAAATCGTTGATTATTATAACGCAAATATTTTAAATTTTATCAAATTTAATGTACAGCAGGGCGAACTGCGCGCTTGCCCTTGCGTTATCGGCGTTTAAATTCTACAAAATTTAATGCACGGCATCGGATTTTAAAATTTACTGCCTTTTTTGCACTTTAACTTTCGGAGCGGTTTTTGTGCCT
>CAUVFI010000138.1:0-3496 GCA_963551055.1 uncultured Campylobacter sp.
GCAAGAAAGGCGGGGCAGAGCAGGGAGGAACTGTTTGGCAGCAACGCCGCCATCGTCGCGCAATGCGCGCGAGATGCCGCAAAATACGCGCCTAACTCCATTATCGTCGTCGTTACCAATCCGCTTGATATGATGGTCTATGCGGCGCTGCAGGCCAGCGGGTTTGCAAAAGAGCGCGTCATCGGCATGGCGGGCGAGCTAGACGGCGCGCGGCTTAAATTTGAACTCGCACGAGCGAGCGGCAAGGAAATTTCATCGATGAGAAGCGCGATCGTGGGCCCGCATAGCGAAGAGATGATCGCGCTTAAAAACGAGCTGGGATTTGAAATTTCGGATGAAATTTTCGCGCGCGCGGTGCAAAATACCAAACGCGCCGGCGCGCAGATCGGCGAGCTACTGGGCACGTCGGCGTATTTGGCGCCTGCTGCGGGGATCGTAAAGATCATAAAATACATTCTTTTTGATACCTGCGGCACGCTCGCCTGCTGCGTCGCGGATAGATCGGGAGTGCCTTTGGGGCGCTTCGTAAGCGTCGGTAAAATGGGCGCGATAGAGAGAAATTTCGCCTACTCGGGCGAGTTTTACGCGCAGCTTGAACGGATGCGTGAGCGGATAGCGGAGCTAAAGTTTTAGTGGAAATAAAGCGAATTCGACGCGACGCGGAAGCTAGATTCGTAGATTTAAAATTTCAAAGCGCAGGATTCTTGCGATAGGATTTTCTGGCGTGAAATTTCACTTTGGCAAGAAATTTAAGCTCGTGGAATTTTACAGCGTAAAATTTCATTCGCTGCGGAATTTTAAAATTTGCACAATTTTGCCCGTCGTAAAATTTTATAAATTAAAATTTTACTTTGGCGCAGAATTTTGTGTGGCGTAAAATTTTTAAACGCCACAAAATTTTAAAATTTAAACTCTGCAAAATTTAAAAACGAGAGGACTTTAATGCGATCAAAGCAGGCTTGCGCCGCAAAATTTCAAATTTTAAATCGCAAAGCGGGATTTAGTGCAGATTTTGATAAATTAAGGAGAAAATATGAGCGAAAATGAGAGCCAGCGCGCCGTCTGGACGGATGAGAGCCGCTGTAAGGCGTGCAACATCTGCGTAAGCGTCTGTCCTAGCGGCGCGATCGCGATGAGACAGGACGAGGGCGCCGTGCAGGGCATGATGATCGACGTGGTGGATGAGGGCGCCTGTATCGGCTGTAGGGAGTGCGAGTTGCACTGCCCTGATTTTGCGATTTTCGTTGCGCCCAAAGGCTTTAAATTCGCTCGTCTAAGCTCGCAGGCTAGAGAGATGGCTGAAAAAATCAAAAACAATAATTTTATGAAACCCAAGGACGCATAATGAGAGAGGTAATTTCCACAGGCAACGCCTTAATTGCGCGCGCAGCGATTGATTGCGGCTGTAATTTTTTCGGCGGCTATCCAATCACGCCGAGCAGCGAGATCGCGCACGAGATGAGTCGCTTGCTACCTAAGGTCGGAGGCAAATTTATCCAGATGGAAGATGAAATTTCGGGCATTTCTGTAGCTTTGGGTGCGTCGATGAGCGGTGCAAAGGCGATGACGGCAAGCTCCGGTCCTGGAATTTCGCTAAAATCAGAGCAGATTGGGCTTGGCTTTATCGCTGAAATTCCGCTTTTAATCGTAAATGTTATGCGCGGAGGTCCTAGCACAGGGCTTCCTACGCGAGTGGCGCAGGGCGATATTTTGCAAGCTCGCAACCCCACTCACGGCGATTTTCAAAGCATCGCGCTGTGCCCGGGCTCGCTAAAGGAGGCTTACACGCAAACCGTGCGCGCCTTCAATCTAGCCGAGCGGTTTATGACGCCGGTATTTTTGCTGCTTGATGAGACGCTTGGGCATATGCAAGCAAAGGCGGTGCTGCCTGAAATTTCGGATCTAAAAATCGAGCGCAGGGCGGAATTTAAAGGTAGTCCGAAAGATTATGAGCCTTACGATGCTGCGCCCGATAAGCCTGCGGTGCTAAATCCCTTTTTTAGGGGATACCACTATCACATAACGGGGCTGCATCACGGCGCGAAGGGCTTTCCAACCGAAAACGAGCAGATCGTGGATCGCTCTATAAAAAGGCTTTTTAATAAAATTTCGGCGCATGAAGATGAGATCGTGCAATATGAGGAATTTATGCTAGATGACGCTGATGCTTGTATCATCGCCTACGGCAGCGTTAGCTTAGCAGCAAAAGACGCGATTTTAAAGCTACGTAGGCAAGGCGTGCGTGTGGGACTTTTTCGCCCGATCACGCTGTGGCCAAGCCCAGCGCGCAAGCTAAGGGAGCTAGGGGAGAGATTTAATAAAATTTTGATCGCCGAGCTAAATTTAGGGCAGTATCTGCTAGAGGTGCAGCGCGCTTGTTTGAGGGATGATTTTAAGACGCTTCTTAAGGCAAACGGCAGGCCGATCAGCCCTAGCGAGATTATCGAGAAAGTAAAGGAGCTTTAAATGGCGTTTGATTACGATAAATATCTAAGAACGGACAAGATGCCTACGCTTTGGTGCTGGGGCTGCGGCGACGGAGTGATCTTAAAAGCGATCATCCGCGCGATTGACCGCGTAGGCTGGAGCATGGACGATGTGTGCGTGGTAAGCGGTATCGGCTGTAGCGGCAGGATGTCGAGTTACATAGACTGCAATACCGTCCATACGACGCACGGACGCGCGATAGCTTATGCTACGGGTATCAAGCTTGCAAATCCAGGCAAACACGTAATCGTAGTCACTGGCGATGGCGATGGGCTTGCGATAGGGGGCAATCACACGATCCATGGATGCCGCCGCAATATCGATCTAAATCATATCTTGGTAAATAATTTCATCTACGGGCTTACAAACTCGCAGACGAGCCCTACGACGCCGCGCGGGTTTTGGACGGTTACGGCGCAATACGGCAATGTCGATCCCAGCTTTGATGCGGCAAAGCTTGCGATTGCCGCTGGAGCAACTTTTGTCGGACGCGAGAGCGTGACAAATCCCGAAAAAATCGAGCGACTTTTGGCTAAGGGCTTTGAGCACGAGGGTTATAGTTTTTTTGATATTTTTAGCAATTGCCACGTAAATTTGGGTCGTAAAAATAAAATGAGCGAGGCGGTGCAAATGCTAAAGTGGCTTGATTCGCGTACGATTTCTAAAGCAAAATTTGACGCTCTTAGCGAGGATGAGCGAGCGGGGCTATTTCCGCTTGGAGTTTTGCACGAAGATAATGAGCGCACCGAATACACAAAAGCGTATCAAAAGGTAATAGACGCGGCGCAAAGCGGCGAAGCGATAAATTTTGAAGGACTAAGATGAATCAATTAAGATTTGTAGGAGTGGGCGGTCAAGGCGTGATCTTAGCGGGTGAAATTCTAGCTGCGGCAAAGATCGCGCACGGCGGCTATGGAATCAAGGCATCTACGTATACCTCTCAGGTACGTGGTGGACCTACGAAAGTGGATATTATCTTAAGCGATGAAGAAATTCTATATCCTTACGC
>CAUVFI010000139.1:0-3492 GCA_963551055.1 uncultured Campylobacter sp.
GGTGGTGCTAGGATGCAAGAAAGCACCTTTTCGCTAATGCAGATGAGCAAAACCTCTACCGCGCTTAAAATTTTATCAGAGCATAAAATTCCTTTCATCTCCGTTCTTACCGATCCTACGATGGGCGGCGTGAGTGCGTCCTTTGCGTGGTTAGGAGATATCATCATCGCAGAGCCGGGCGCTCTTATCGGCTTTGCAGGACAGCGCGTCATTAAGCAAACCATCGGCGCCGATCTGCCGGAGGGCTTTCAAAGATCGGAATTTTTGCTCGAGCACGGGCTGATCGATGCGATCGTGCCTAGAGCCGAGATGAGGCAGTATCTAAGTGATATTATAAATGTGCTTAGCAAAAACGCCGTGCAGATTGACGATACGAATGACAAATCGCTACACGAAGAGGGAAGCGAAGAGTAGTGCAGATAATGGTAAATTCCATCCAAAAGGGCACGGACGAGTTCGCAGGCGCGATAAGCGATTATAAAAAAATGGCGGCTAAATTTGCCGCGGTGCGAGATGAGACGTTTTTTAATGCTAATATCGCTCGTGCCCAGAGCGCGTCTCGCGAGCTCGCACTTATGGCGTACGATGAAATTTATCTACCACGCCTTAGCGGATACGTCGTGGCTCTGGATGAGCACGGGCAGGAGCTAGATAGCATGGAATTTGCGAGTATGCTAAAGGATAAAAGCAGCGTGTCGTTTTTCATCGGCGGCGCTTATGGGCTTAGTGAAAATTTTAAGGCAAAAGCCGATAAAATAATCAGTCTTAGCAGGCTTACGTTAGCGCACAAAATCGCTAAACTTTTGCTTTTTGAGCAAATTTTTCGCGCATTGTGCATTAACGCAAACCATCCATATCACAAATAAAGGGAAGTAATGAAGAAAAACGAGTTGAAATTTTACAAGAAAATTTTAGAAGAAAAAAGAGAGCAACTCATCGCCAATATTAATAGCTCTGTAAATGAAATTTCGGAATTGCGCGAAAATAAAGCTGCGGATGATTTTGACGTAGCGAGCATGAATACGGATTTAAGCATCGAATACTCGCTCAATGTTAATCAACAAAAGGCGTTTTTAGAGATCGAAAGCGCGCTTAAGCGCATCGAAAATGGAACCTATGGGCTTTGCGAGAGCTGCGGCGAGCAGATAAGCTTAGAGCGCCTTAAGGTAAATCCAGAGGCGAGATTGTGCATTTCGTGCAAGGAACAGGCGGAAAAGCAAAATAGGAGTTAGCTATGAAAACCAAGCAATTCTTTTTATATTCGATCGTCTATATCGCAATCGTCGCGATTTTAGTTTTTACGCAGCAAAGCAGTAGCTATACACTGGGGCTTTTCGGTTTTACGCTTACGCTTCCTGTGGCGGTGTGGATCGTACTGCCGTTAATTTTATATATGATTTTGGCGATTTTTCATATCGTTTTTCACAGCTTTGCGTTTTACCGCACAAAAAGGGCGATCGCAAAGGATCTAAGCGCATACGATGCGATGAGTAAAGAGGTTTTGCTGGGTCTTGATACCAATAAAGACTTTAAAACCGAGTATTTTAAAGACCCGAGCGAGCTTACTAAAATTTTATCTCCGTGGTACGATAGCACCGGCATAGACGTCAAAAATGAGGATCTAAAAGAGGTCATAGGTGTTATCGAGAAGGTTAAAAACGGCGAAGTGGCGGATCTGCGAAAATATAAACTCCCTAAAGATAACGGGCTATTTTTGCAAAACGAGCTCAATCGCCTCGACACCGAGCCTGCGTATGCGTATGAAATTTTAAAAACTAAGGGCGTTTATAGCGAAAATATCACTAAAAAAGCCTATGCCGTAGCGCTTGCCAAAGGAAGCTACGATAAGATCAAGGCCTATAAAATTCCTCAAGATATAGCCGAGGTAAATATTTTAGTGGATCGCGCGGTGAATGACACGAGCTTTGAGATCAGTAGCGAGGAGCTTTTCGATCTCGTAAATAATGAAAAATTTAGCGAGCAGGATTTTATCGGCTTTGCTAAAAAGCTAAAAAATCATCTCGCTCCAGAGCAATACAAAGCCTTTTTCGAGCGGCTCAAAAACGAGAATCAAGAAGCGACTGAGGCATATCTGTACGCGCTATATGAGCTTGGCATGATCGACGAGTTTAGAGAGCAGCTAAGCCTTGCCGACGGCGACGAGTTTGAGAAGTTTAAAATTCTGCTATTTTTGCGTGACAACGGCAAAAACGTCCCTGCGTCGCTGTTATTTTAGCTCGGTAATTTTACGAGTTCGTTTTATGCGGGTAAGAGAGGCTGCTTTTTATGCTCTGTGCGGCTATCAAACACAGCCTGCGCGATAAATTTTAAAGTCCGGGTAAAATTCTAATTCGCGCAAATTTGAAATTTCAAAATTTATCGAAAGATCAATGCGCGCAAGCGGTAAAATTTAAAAGATTTGTTTGTGTAGTGCGCGCGTAAACGGGTTTTTGCATTTACGCGATTAAATTTAAAATTTAAACGTAAAGCGCAAGACTTGCTAGCCGAATAAAGTGCTGAAATTTTAAAATCCGCGCGGCGTTTTGCAAGTTGCTTGCCGGGTTTGCCGCGTAAATAAAATTTAGTGGCGATCATCTTTGCTGCCGTTTTGCCACCACTCAAATTAGCTAAGCTTAAAAATAAAATTCGCGCCTAAATGCGAATACGTAGCCTATGAAATTTAAAATTTTAAAGCTCGTGGCAAAACCCGCTGCAAGCGTTGCGGCGTTAAATTTAAAGGTTTAAATTCAGACGAAATCAAAATGAGAAATTTAAAATGACGGAAGATTTTTTTAAAAGGGACCCTCTATTTTTGGCGCCTTTGGCGGGCTTTTCGGATCCGCCGCTGCGGGGCGTAGTGAAAAAATTCGGCTGCGACGCTACTGTAAGCGAGATGATAAGCGCAAACGCCCTTGTTTTCGAGGGCGAAAAGACGCTAAAGATGCTCGAAAAAAACGCCGCCGAAACCCCCTTTTTCGTGCAGATCGCGGGCAGTGATGCGGAGATCATCAAAAAGGCGGTTTTGCTCATCAATAAATTTGACGGCATCGACGGCATCGATCTAAACTGCGGCTGTCCCGTCCCTAAAGTCGTAAAGCAGGGCGCCGGCTCGGCGCTGCTACTTGATTTACCTCGTCTATCGCGCCTGGTTGAGACTATCAAAAAGTATTCGAATAAAAAATTTACGAGCGCGAAGGTGCGGCTGGGCTTCGGCACCGTAGATATAGAAAATATCGCGCGCGCCGTACAAAGCGCAGGAGCCGATTTTATCGCGATTCACGGCCGCACCAGAGCGGGCGGATACAGCGCGGCGGTGGATTACGGCGCGATCGCAAGAGCTAAGCGCGCGCTGCAAATCCCAGTGATCGCAAACGGCGACATAAACTCCGCCAATGCGCTAGCGGTGCGAGATCTTAGCGGCGCAGACGCGCTGATGATCGGTCGCGCGGTAATCGGCAGGCCGTGGATCTTTCGCGAGATCAAAACGGGCGA
>CAUVFI010000140.1:0-3483 GCA_963551055.1 uncultured Campylobacter sp.
TAAGAGCTTTTTAGCACACCCGCGGTAGCTAGCGCCCATGGAGCGGCACATATTGCGCCGATTTTTGCGTTATTTGCATCAAAGTCGCGCAGAATCTTACCGAGTTTCTCGCTTTTGGCTAAATTCTCCGCACCGGGCAAACCCCCTGGCAAAACGATCATAGAAAATTCAGACACCTTAATATCATCCAAAATTTCATCCGCCACAAGCTCGATGCCGTGCGTACCGCAGACGCATTTCTTATCCAGCCCCACGGATACTGCATCGATCTCCGCGCGGCGCAAAATATCGATCAAACTTACCGCCTCGATCTCTTCAAATCCGTTTGCCAAAACGATCGCTACTTTCATCTACGCTCCTTTATTTTAGGTATGAGCCCTGCTCGCTCGGGGCGGTCGAAATTTCAGTATTCGTGCTCCTACTAGACGAGCTATCGTATAGGAACGAATCGTCGTCTTTTAGATAAGCAATGATGTAGCCTAGCTCCGTAGCGCCCGTCTTAGCGGCGATCGGCTGCATGATATTTTTCATCTTGCCACCATAACTTAGATCTGTAGTGTATTGCGACATAGCTATCGAGATCTCTTTGGCGTCCATATCTTTGAGTTTACGTGATACTCCATAAGCTTTTTTTTGGCCATTCTCGCCGTGGCATGAAGCGCACTTCTCAGCAAAGATAGCTCCACCTCTTTCTTTTAAAGAATTTATATTTCGATTTACCTTGCCGCTATGGGTTTTACTGCCTGCGACCGGAGCGTTTTTGTAGATATTTACAGTTACGTTTTCATCTTTAGAATGCTTTTCGATCAGGGATTTTAGCTCTTTGGCAAACTCACCTTTGGCTTCGAATACGTATGTATCGTCATTTGTGTTATCTGCAGCGTTTAGAGTAAAGGCAAAAAAACATGCTAAAAAAGAAATTTTAAAAATTTTCATAGAAAACCTTGATTTAGAATTTAAAAAGGGCGAAGCAAAAGCTTCGCCCTAATTTTACCCGTATAAGGTAAATAATTAGAAGCTGTATTTAGCCTCAAATCTGATGCGATCTTTTTTCTCATCAAGACCTGTGCCATAAGCATCATCAATCTTATAGTGAGAATACCAAGTTTTGAAGCTTAGCTTTTCATTATATTTATAAGAAATTCTACCTACTACCTCATATGCATTATCACCATCTGCTTTACCGTCTAGGTAATCAGCGCCGATTCTGATGCCAGTATCAGGGATGGTATAGCCTGCTACTACATACCAGTAGTGATTTTTACCACTGAAAGTTCTATAGTCTAGCAGCTCTTCACCTGGGCTAATAAAGGAGCCTTGGTCTTCAAAAGATACAAAAGAAAGTTTATCTTTATCATCAGGTTCGAATTTTAAATAACCTGCAGCTAAATCAACGCCAAAGAAACCAGCATTAGCCTCTGCTGCCCAGAAGTCTGCATCACTAGCGCCCGCATCTTTATAATCTCCGTCGAAATCAGAGAATGCGTATTGACCTTTTACGCCAAGATTGAAATCATCGGAAATATCAAAATTTAGAGCTAGCTCTGCAGCGAAAAGCTGTGCTACGTCCTCTAAAGCGTTATACCATAGTTGGAAAGATACAGGATCATATGAGCCCATAAATCCTATGCCATATAGATTATGATCGGTAGTTAATTTTCCACCTACTCGACCAATATCATTCATCCAAGCTCCATTTGAATCTATAGAGCTAATATCGCTATCATTCTCTAAAGAATCCATCCAAAAGCCGCTAATTGTCAAGCCCTCGATATCGGTACTAGTAATCTTAACACCGTCTCCATACATATCGTCGGTAAAGAACGAACCTATGCCCTGGCGACCGACTGCAATAGTGGTACCGCCGATAGTGTATCCTAAATAAGCTTTAGCGATATCGAAATCAGAATCTTTGTCGCTTGGATTTTGTGTACCGTGATATTGGCTATTTGAAGAAGAAAGCGACTCGCCATTATCTCTATCTAAGAACCTAACGCCCACTACACCAAAGAAATTATCATCGATTTTAGCTTTGAAATCTACTTCGGATTTAAATTCCCAAACGCCCTTATTGCTATTTGTTTCATTTTTAAGGTGATCATGGGTATATCGCATACGAGCGTATCCGTTTAGATCCACGTCCTTGATAGCTTCCTCTAACGGAACAGCACTTGCACTCATAGCAAGAGCACCTGCAGCGACTGCTGCCGCTAAACTAAGTTTAACTAGTTTCATTTTGAACTCCTTTAAAAGTTTGTAAGCGCAATAGTAGCACAAAAAGACAAATTATATGCTTAAAATAGGCTGAAAAATACTAAAATTTTACCAAATTGTTACCGAGTATTTACCGAAAATCCGAATTTAACGGGCATAAAAAAAGCGAGACCCACACAGGTCTCGCTCATTATTGAAAGGAGTTCTAATTTCGATGTGGGGATTATATCAGGCTGCGGTAAACAGACGGCAACACCTCTTTCATGCGGGAGAAATTTCATAAAATTTTACGACGTGAAATTTTATGAATGAAATTTCAAGACACGAAATTTGCAAAGCGTGAGTTTTAGAAATCTACGCGATATCTTATCAGCTAAGAATACGACACTTAGAACGAGCAGTACGCGAAAAATCGCGAGAAAGAAAATTTATAAGAATTTCGCCAATTAAAAATTTTAGCCCAGCTTGTATTTCTACAATATAGAATTTTGTGGACAAAATGGCACTATGCAGCAAGGAATTTAAGCGCGAAAGCAAGTGGATACGAAATACGAGCCGAGCCATATAAGTAAGATGTGCAGCGCAGAATTCTGTGAAATATAAAATTCCACAACTTTTAAAATATAAAATTTATGCAGACATCGCGTAAAGAATCAGCGGACTTTAAAGCGCAAGCAAATCGCGCCAGCCCGCCATGATTAAGAACAGAAACTATTGCCTTCATAAGAGTAGAGAGCAAACACAAAAACGTTTCACAAAGTAAAAGCAGGCTCGCTTACCTTCAAGGGCGCAGCGACTAAAAATCGCGTGGGATTAAAAGCTGATATTTTCGCTCTCTGGTACAGCAATAGCGTCGTTTTTATGCATTTGTTTGGTCTCGATTTTACCGATATCATAAGCGCGTGGAACAACGGAACCTGCCTTGCGCGAGATGATTCGCATATCGGTGATAGCACCTGAAGCGGTACTTATATAGGCAGTATCTCCTGCAGCCGCATAATATCTGCTTGCGCGAGCGGTGTAGAGCTCGCCACTGGATAGGTCTTTAAACGTATATACGTAAGCTGTGGAGCTTTGGCGAGTGTAGTTTACAATCTCGGATTTGAGCGAGCGTAAGTTGCCTGCAGGCGTCGGAGCGGTGCTTACGGCGCAGCCTGCGATGCCAAGAGCCAAAAGTGCGGAAAATATGAAATTTTTCATTCAGTATCCTTATTTGTAAAATTTGAACTTTTAGAGTAGTAGGTTTGGGCTTAAAGTTTGCTTTTTTGA
>CAUVFI010000141.1:0-3476 GCA_963551055.1 uncultured Campylobacter sp.
CGTGTGAACGAGGCTGTTTTTCTTGCCGTCTTTGAAGCGGATCTTGGCTCTGCGCGCCTGAAAATCGCGACAGTTGCTGATTGAGCTGATCTCTCGGTATTGGTTCTGCCCCGGCAGCCAAACCTCCAAATCCACGGTCTTTGCGGCGCTAAAGCCAAGATCGCCGCTGCAAAGCAGCATGTGTCTGTGCGGAAGGCCAAGGCTAGCTAGCAGATCGCTCGCGCATGAAATCATCTCTTCAAGCATCTTTGCGCTATCCTCTGGGCGCGTGATGGCGACGAGCTCAACCTTTTCGAACTGATGCTGGCGGATCATGCCGCGCGTATCGCGCCCCGCCGAGCCCGCCTCCTTGCGAAAGCAGTGGCTGTAGCTGGTGAGCTTGATCGGCAGCTCCTCGCTGCGTAAAATTTCATCGTTAAAGAGATTTGTCGCCGTAACCTCGCTCGTAGGGATGAGGTAGAGGTTTTGCTCCTCGTCGTCAACGCGGTAGAGGTCGTCTTTAAATTTAGGCAGCTGGCCCGTGCCGTAGAGGATCTGATCGCGCACCAAAAACGGCATATTTACGAGCTCGAAGCCGCGCGAGTTATTAAATTCGATCATGTAATTGATGAGAGCCATATTCAGCTTTGCGCCCAGCCCGCGGATCGCGGTGAAGCGGCTGCCGCTGAGTTTGACGCCGCGCTCGAAATCAAGCCATCCTAGCGCCTCGCCGAGCTCGAAGTGCTGCTTGGGCGCGAAGTCGAACGTGCGCGGATCAAGCACCCTTTTGATACAGACGTTTTCGTTCTCGTCCGCACCGATCGGCACGTCGTCGTCGATGATATTCGGCACGCACGCGGCGATCGCCTCTAAGTTTTGCTCGCGCTCATTTACGAGCTCGCTAAGGCCTTGGATCTTTTGCTTGTTTTCCTCAAGCTGCGATTTTAGCGCGCCTACGTCCTTGCCCTCGCGTGCGGCGAGACCGAGCTCCTTGCTCTTTGCATTTTGCACGGCTTGAAGGTTCTCTAACTCCGTCTTTTTAGATTTTAGCTCGTTGTAGGCATCCAGTAGCGATTGCAGAGTTTGCGGCGGGACTTTTTTGGCGATAAGTTTTTTATTAAATTCGTCGAAATTCGTCTCGATAAGTTTTAAATTTATCATTTTCTGCCTCTTTTTGGTAATTTAAATTGCGACATTTTAACTAAAGTTTGCTTTAAATACTCAAAATAAACCCACATTTAAGCAATACGGATGAAAAAAAGTGATACAATTCCGTAATATTTTATTATGAAAGGTATTACATGAAGGCAAAATTTGCTTTTTTAGGAATTTTCGCGGCGAGCCTTGCGTTCGCACATTTTGGCGTTCTTACGACGGATAAAAATGTCGTAGAGGATCAAAAAGATGCTACTTTAAAGCTAAATTTGGAATTCTCCCATCCGTTTTTACAGGAGTCTATGAATCTACAAAAGCCCGCAGAATTCGGCGTTTTTATTGATGGTGAGAAAAAATCGCTCCTAGGTAGCCTAAAAGAGCAGAAAAAGGGTGAAAATTCCTATTTCGCGGCGGAATTTAAAGCGGACAAGCCATCGCTTTTAGCGTTTTATTTCGATCCCAAACCCTATGCCGAGCCGGCTGAGCGCAAGATGATCCGCCACATCACCAAAACCTACGTCGATGCTTACGACGCGGGCGAAGGCTGGGATAAGCCGCTCGGGCTAGAGGCAGAGATCGTGCCGCTAGTGCGACCTTATGCGCTGTATGCGGGCGAGATATTTAGCGGAGTTTTTTTACTACGCGGCAAACCCGTCCCAGGCGCGGACGTGGAGATCGAGCTATATAACGATAAGGGCTACAAAGCCCCTAGCGAGGCGCATGTCACGCAGGTCGTTAAAACCAACGGCGCGGGCGAGTTTAGCTTCGTGATGCCGGTTGCCGGCTGGTGGGGCTTTGCGGCTCTTAGCGAGGAGGAAGCCGCCAAAGGAAGCGAGCAGCCCGTAAATGAGCTGGGCGCCGTGCTTTGGATCAAAGCAGACGAGCTGAAAAAATAGGGGAGCGGCTCGGTGAGATCTCTTTTTTCGGGTAAAATTTGCACCGCTGCGGATAAATTTAAATTTACGCTTGGGCAGAGCTTTGAAATTTTATTTTCGCGCGTTTTGCTTGGCGGTGTAAAATTTCAAGCGAATTCTGCGGCTAAAATTTTAAATGTCAAAATTCCGCCGAGCAAAATTTTAAGAAACGGAGCTCTGCTGCGTGGAATTTTGCTCGGTAGAAATCCGCTCTTAGGAGCTTCGAGCCGTAAAATTTCATATCCGTGGATTTATGAGTGCAAAATATCGGCGCGCAAAATTTCGTTTTTTGAAATTTTACAAACCCCGACTTTTGAAATTTTGCAGGCTCTGTTTTACCGCGAGAGCACCGCGCCGAGATCGCTCGGAGCCTTAAATTTTGCGTTGCAAAATCCATTTGCCGCTCCTGCAAATGTAGCAAACGAAAATTTTTGCGCCATGCGAGCTGTAAAATTTATCAAATTTACTGGTTCCGCAAGCAGCTCCGAGACCGCTCCGAGTTTTGCGCCAACAGCCGCCGCGGATAGGACGCAAGTCTTGAGTTTTACAGCCGCAAATTTTGCCGCGACTAAAGCCGTAAAAGCAAGATCTGTAGCAATCAAAACGATTATCGCAAAGGTCGAAAAGCTATTAAATTTTAGATACTTCGCGCGTTTTTGCGCGTCTAAAAAACGGGAGCGATTTAAAGGAGGCGAGCCGTGCACATTAGCGAAGGAGTTTTGAGCGCGCCCGTGCTGCTTGCCGGCTGGGCAGTTACGGCGCCTGCGGTAGCGGCGATTTTATGGCGCGTAAGGCAGTCTGAAATCCCTAGGATCGCATGTTTTAGCGCGCTATTTTTCGTCGCATCTTTTGTGCACCTGCCCGTGGGCGTCAGCTCCATGCACCTAATGCTAAGCGGGCTCGTGGGCGCGTTTTTGGGCTCGCGTGCGATCTTGGCGATTTTCGTCGCGCTTTTTTTACAAGGGGTGTTTTTCGGCTTCGGAGGGCTTAGCGTGCTCGGCGTAAATACTGCAGTCATCGGCTTTCCAGCGGTTTTGGGCGGGCTTTTTGCCGCCGCCGCAAAAGCGCAAGAGCGAAAAGTGCGCACGCAAAAAATTTATCTATTTTTGGCGGGTTTCGTGCCGATCGTCTGCTCGATGCTGCTTCTTGATCTCGTGCTTTTCATCAGCGGGCGGGAGTTTTTTGCTATCGCGACGCTCATCTCGCTCGAAGGCGCGATTCTAGCTGTTTTGGAAGGGATCATCACTCTTTTTGCACTTAGCTTTATTGCGAAATTTTACGGCGGACAGAGGCGATGAGAGCGTTATTTTTCTTAACGGTTTTGATCTCTTTTGCATTTTCGCATGCGCTTCATCTTTTCGCGACGCAAGAGGGCGATAGAGTGGCGATTTATAGCTATTTTTATAAAAATTCTCCCTGCATGGAGTG
>CAUVFI010000142.1:0-3469 GCA_963551055.1 uncultured Campylobacter sp.
AGCCTAGCCGCGCTCAAAAACGCCAGCGCCCTTTTGCGGCAAGAAATTTACAAGATCAAAGATATTAAAAACACGGATTTTAGCGAGCTTTTATACGCACAGGACGTAAAAATCGCCTTCGTAAAAGATGGTAAGCCGATCAAATTTAGCGCCGAAATTTTAGAATTTTTCAAATCTTTGAAATAAATTTATTTCGCGGGTTCAAATTTCCTAGTCGCGTGCGGTGCAAACATAGCGCAGACCGGCTTTTCGGCGTAAAATCCAAAAATACGCAGAGCTCTTGGACGGTAATAAAATTTGCGAACTTAGTAAAATTTACGACATAGAATTTCACTCGTCGTTAAGGTTTAAATTTAATGCTACGTCGCGACGCAAACCCCTCACGCGCCCCAAGATAGCCAGATAGAAAACAAAATTTGAAATATCAGAATTTTGCAATGGCGTTAAATTTTGCCTTGCCCCGCCGCTTTATGAAATTTCTCGCCATTAAATTTCAACCCGCGCAGATCGAGTCTGTGTTTTACTCCGCTAAAATCCCGCTAGTCCGTGAAATTTAAGCAGGTCAAATTCGTCCCGTCCGCTCGCCCGCCGTAACAAAAATCACGATGCGCGTGCAAAAAACCGCACACAAAATCAAAATAGCACGCAGAGCAAGCGCCAAAATGCGCCTCACAGCAGCTCTTTTATCTTTTGCAGATCCTCTTTGAAAAGCTCCGCCTTGCTCGGATTTTGCGCGATAAATGCAGGATCGAAGCTCGGCACGAAGCTGATGCCGCCTTCGTTAAAGACCGAGCCGTGCAGCACGTCCATGCCCGCTAGATCGCCGTTTCGTAGCACGATTTTACAGCAAAGCTCCCCTAGGCAGAGCACGACTTTGGGTTTTAAAATTTTGATTTCGTCGGCAAGATAGGGCGCGCATTTTAAAATTATTTCCGAGCTTATGCGCCTATTTTGCGGCACCGCGCACTTTATCAAAAAGCTAAAATAAATTTCTTCCGGCGCGCAAATTTGATCTAGCGCCGCTGCTACCTCAGCCTCCAAACCGCCGCCAAAACCTTCGTTAGCGCCCGGTGCGAGAGCTACGATCATAAGTTTTACGTTCGCGGGAGTTTTAAAATTTTTGATAGTTTTGAAATTTTTAAAATTTTGCTCGCTAGAGCTCGTGCGCGTTTTGGCAAGCTCGCAGAGGTTGCACTCGGCGGTAGCGGATTTCAGCGCATCCAGCGTCTTAAAAAATCGCGCGCCGCCGCTTAAAATTTCAGCACTTACGTAGCGGTAGCCGAATGCTTTGTAATAAAGCAGCCTGCGTAGTTGCGAGCTTTGCACGGCGCGCCTACGATCTGTTTAAATTTCGCGCGACGAATCCGCGATCAAACTGCGCCAAATCTTTGTAAAATTCCGCTCTAAAGCCCTGCTCGCGCAAAAACGCCGACAAACTCTGCTTTTGATCGTAGCCCATCTCGCAGGCTAGAAATTTTGCGCGCCGTGCAGCGATCAGCACGATGCGTTTTAAAATTTCATCCCCCCGCTCGCCGCCAAACAGCGCCTGTTTCGGCTCCTGCAGCACACGCGCGTCCAATGCGTAGGAGTTTGCGATGTAGGGGGGATTTGAGACGATGAGATCAAACTCGCCCGCGATCTCATCCGCGTAGGCGCAGTGTACAAACTCGACGTCTGCACCCAAATTTGCGGCATTTACGCGCGCCACCTCAAGCGCATCCGCGCTGATGTCGCTAGCCGCGATGCGGCAAGAAGGAAGTAGCTTTTTTAAGCAGATAGCGATTATGCCGCTGCCCGTGCCGATCTCGCAAATGCGCGGTGCGATCAAGCTCTGCGCCAAAGCAAGAGCTTTTTTCACTAAAATTTCGGTCTCGCAGCGCGGTATCAGCACCCGCTCGTCGACGTAAAATTTAAAGCCCGTAAACTCGCAGCTTTGCGTGATGTATTCAAGCGGACGACCGTCTTTAAATTCAACGATCTTGGAGCGGAATTTCGCTTCATGCGCGAGCTCTTCCGAGCATCTTAGCACGAGCTGTTCGTCACTAAGGCGCTCGCAAAGCTTTAAAATTTCGCGCGCGACATATTTTGAGCCGCACTGCCCCAAGCCCCATCTTAGCGCCTCAGCGATCCTCATCAAGCTCTCTTATGCGCTCATACAGGCTCGGGTGCGAATGATACACCGCGGCGTAAATTTTATGAGCGAGCGGAAACGCCTTGTTTTCGCTGCCCAGCTTCTTTAGCGCGCCGATCATGCTCTCTTTATCCTGCATGCTGGCACCATGCCGGTCCGCGCTAAATTCGTGCATGCGGCTAAGCTTGGAGATCACCGGCTCAAAAAACGTATGCAAAATCGGCGCAAACAAAATCATAAAAACCAGCGTCGCGCCGCCGCCCTCGCTAAGCCCCAGCGCGCTAAATACGCCTGCGGGAAGGTTTCCGAATACCGCGAACGTCGCGCCCAAAAGCACGAAGCTAAGCGCTAAATTTTTCAAAACATCGCCGTGTTTGAAATGCCCGAGCTCGTGCCCTAAAACGGCTAAAATTTCATCCTCGCTCAGCTTTTCTATGAGCGTATCGAAAAGCGCGACCTTTTTCGTCGCGCCGAAGCCGCCGAAATAGGCGTTTAGGCGCTTGTCGCGCTTGCTCGCGTCGATCGTAAAAACGCCGCTACTTTTAAAGCCGCAGCGCTGCAAAAGCCCCTCTATGCGCTCTTTTAGCTCGCCTTGCTCTAGCGGCTGCATCTTATTAAACAGCGGCGCGATAACGGTCGGATAGATTAAATTTATCAGTAAAACTATGCCGAAGCTTAGCAGAAAGCCCCAGACCCACCAATGCGCGCCCAGGCTATTTACGCAAAAAACGAGCGCAGAGGCTACCGCAAAGCCGAAAACCAGCGTGAGCGCGAGCGATTTTAGCGTGTCTTTTACGAAAACGGCGGGCGTTATCGTGGAAAAGCCTAGGCGTCTGTCTTTGACGAAGGTTTTGTAAATTTCAAGCGGAAGCGCCGCCGCGCCGCCGATGATTAAAAACGCTGTTACAAAGCAGCTCCCCGCCAAAATCCCATCGCCCGCTAGATCATATATCGCGCGCTGTAACGCGCCGGCACCTGCAAATATCCAAATAAGCGCCACCGCAAACGAAAAGCAGTGCGAAAATATATTAAATTTTAAATTTACCGCGCCGACCTCGCCAGCCTTGCGATAATCCTCCTCGCTAAGCACCACCGCAGGCTCTTTTAGCTTAGCGCGGATGAAATTTAACTCAAGCAGATCGAGCGAAATTTTATAAATCGTGTAAAGCGCGTATAAAAAGATCAAAAACCAAACCATCGCGCCTACTTTAGGCTCTCGGCGAGCGAAAGCACTTCGTAATATTCATTTTCCATACTGTTTAACGTTCCTCTTTTTTCTTCAAGCTCTTCAAAAAGCCCCTGCATACCGAGCTTTTGATAAATTTCAGGCGTCGAAAG
>CAUVFI010000143.1:0-3464 GCA_963551055.1 uncultured Campylobacter sp.
TCATTTTTCCGCTCATTAATTTTGATAGCGTAAAATTATATCCAAAAATTTCGTGTAAAGGGTTAAAATTTGCTGGTCCACATCTGCTGCTCGGTCGATTGCGATTATTTTTTGCGCCGCTTAAAAGAGCTCACGCAAGAGCCGCTAATAGGCTATTTCTACGATCCAAACATACACCCCTATGGCGAATACCTTCTTAGAATGCACGACGCAAAGCGGGTTTGCGAGAATTTGGAGATTAAATTTATCCCGGGCGAGTATGATTTTCAGGGCTGGCTGCAGGGTGCGCGCGGGCTTGAAAACGAGCCAGAAAAGGGTGCGCGCTGCGAGTTTTGCTTTGATTTTCGCATGCAAAAAACGGCCGAGCTCGCGCTAAGTCTAGGCGAGCGCAAAATCACTACGACTCTTTTGATGAGCCCCCAAAAATCGCACTCTCAGCTCTGTGCCTCGATGCAGCGCATTTGCGAGCGCTACGGGCTGGAGTTTATCGCGCCCGATTTTCGCAAAAACGGCGGCACGAACGAGCAGTTTGCGCTCGCGAAAAAAGACGCGCTCTATCATCAAAACTACTGCGGCTGCATCTACGCGCTTGCGGCGCAGCGGGATGATCAACGAAAGGCCGAGCTAAATTCGGGCGGAAGTCTGACGGCGGATTTGAAGCGAAATTTAGCCCAAGGCGCCGAAATTTACGAGCTAATGTCGTCGATCGATCGGCAAATCCTGCCCGCTTCGGTAGAGGAGAAGTTGAAATTTTACAAAAAGCTTTGCTCGCTCGAAAGAAAAGGGGTTAAATTTAGCGTGCTGCGCGATCGGTTTTTAAATTACCGCCTGCTCCGTGCATGGATTAAATTTGACGGGCGTGTAGCGCCTTCGTTTGTGCTGTTTGGCTCGCATTTTACGCGCGAAAACGTGAAGCTTAGCATAGAGCGGGAGTGCGAAATTTTTTGTAGCGACAAGGGTGAGATTAAAATTTTAAGCCTGGCGAAATTTAACGAAATTTCAAGATCAAATTTCAAAAGCGTATCCGAAATGCTAAAAAATCCGCCGAGTCTTGCGCGCCAAAATAAAGCTCGTGCCGCCCTGTGCGCTGCGGACTCGCTCTCGCCGATCATCGTCACGGATGAGATAAGAGCCGCCAAAGTTCAAATTTACGGGCTCTCGCGCATATTTTTAGACGTTAGGGAAATTTTAGTAAGAATTTGATAAGATTCTAAAATTTCTAAAAAAGGCAGATCAATGATAGATATAAACGAGATCCTCTCCATCCTACCTCATCGTTTTCCGTTTTTGCTGATAGATCGCGTCGAAGAGCTCAGCATAGGCGAAAGTATCAAGGCCTATAAAAACGTAACCTACAACGAGCAGATCTTCCAGGGTCACTTCCCAGGCCATCCGATCTATCCGGGCGTAATGATAATCGAGGGCTTGGCGCAGGCGGGCGGCGTGCTGGCGTTTAAGAGCATGGAGAAAGACGGCGTAGATCTAAGCGACAAGGTCGTGTATTTTATGAGTATCGATAACGCTAAATTTAGAAACCCGGTCCGCCCCGGCGACAAGCTTGAGTATCGTATCAGCGTAATCAAACATCGCGGACGCATCTGGGTGCTAAAGGGCGAAGCCTACATCAACGACGGCGCCACACTGGCCGCGCAGGCTGAACTTCAAGCGATGATAATGGATAAATGATGGCTAAAGTTCACCACACGGCGATCATCGAGGATGGCGCGCAGATCGGAGCCGAGGTAACGATCGAGCCGTATGCTTTCATAAGCGCGCAGGCGAAAATCGGCGACGGCTGCACGATCAAGCAGGGCGCGCGTATCATCGGCGATACGCAAATCGGCGAGAACTCTAAAATTTTTTCATACGCGATCGTGGGCGAAATTCCGCAGGATATGAGCTTTGAGGATGGCGAGCGCACGGGGTTAGTCATCGGCAAAAACGCTACGATTCACGAGTTTTGCACGATCAGCTCGGGCTCGCATAAGGGCGACGGATTTACGCGCATCGGCGATAATCTCTTTATGATGGCGTATTGCCACATCGCGCACGATTGCATACTGGGAAGCAACATAATCCTAGCCAACAACGCCACGCTCGCAGGCCACGTCGTAATGGGCGATTATGCCGTTATCGGCGGGCTTACCCCCGTGCATCAGTTCGTCCAAATCGGCGAGAGCTGCATGATCGCAGGGGGTAGCGCGCTTAGTCAGGATGTGGTGCCGTTTTGTCTAGCCGAGGGCAACCGCGCCTATATTCGCGGACTAAATTTAACGGGCATCCGCCGCCGCTTCGATAAAGAGACGGTCGAGACGATAAATCGGGCGTATAAATTTTTATTCAACCAAGGCGGGGGTTTAAAGGAGCAGGCGCAAATTTTATTAAACGAAACGAGCGATCAAAACGTGCGCAAGATGTGCGAGTTTATAATCAACACAAAACGCGGAATTCCGCTAGATAAAGGTAAAATTTAATGGCAAATAAGTGCAGTTTTTGCGGTGAAACGGGCGCGGACGGGCGTCGTATCTATCCTAACGACGACGGTACGGCGGCTATCTGCAGCTATTGTATTGATATGGCATATGCCGCTATCCACGGCAGCGAAGGTCAAAATGAGGCGGTACAAAATCAAAACAAAGAGATCGATTTCGAGGCTATCAAGCCAAAGGCGCTGATGGAGGTTCTCAACCGCTACGTTATCGGCCAGGAGCGCGCTAAGAAAATTTTTAGCGTCGGCGTTTACAACCACTATAAAAGAATTTTCAGACAGACCGACGCGAAGGGCGACGACACCGAAATTTCAAAATCAAATATCTTGCTTATCGGACCTACCGGCAGCGGTAAGACGCTTATGGCGCAGACCTTGGCGAAATTTTTGGACGTACCGATCGCCATTAGCGACGCTACGAGCCTAACGGAAGCGGGCTACGTCGGCGAGGACGTAGAAAATATCCTTACCCGCCTTTTGCAAGCCGCGGACGGCGACGTAGAAAAGGCGCAGCGCGGTATCGTATTCGTAGATGAGATCGATAAGATCGCGCGAATGAGCGAAAACCGCAGTATCACGCGCGACGTAAGCGGCGAAGGTGTGCAGCAAGCGTTGCTTAAGATCATCGAAGGAAGCGTCGTAAATATCCCTCCAAAGGGCGGTCGTAAGCATCCAAATCAGGACTTCATCCAGATCGATACGACAAATATTTTGTTCGTCTGTGGCGGCGCGTTCGACGGGCTAAACGAGATCATCAACCGCCGCATCGGGCAGAACGTGTTAGGGTTTAACCAAACCAAGCGCAGCAAAAAAGAGAGCCTGAATTTGCTAAACATGGTCGAGGCCGACGATCTGGTGCATTACGGCATAATCCCCGAGCTCATCGGGCGATTGCACGTAGTGGCTACGCTAAATGAGATCGACGAAAAGGCGATGGTTAGAATTTTAACCGAGCCGAAAAACGCGATCTTAAAGC
>CAUVFI010000144.1:0-3450 GCA_963551055.1 uncultured Campylobacter sp.
CGCAGATTAGCACTATAAGCGGGATAACGGCGTTTGAAGCTTGCGGTTTGATCCCTTCTTTAGGCTCTAGTGTTTTATCTTCTAGCTCGGCGATATTAGAATTTTTAGAGTGGATTTCGCCCGTCGCCGCGCGCCTTTCGGCAGAGAGCATCGGCCCGAAATCCCTACGCATGAACGCCACGTAAACCACGAAAGCAAGCATGAAAAGATTGTAGAAGCGATACGGCATGGTTTGCACGAAGATCGAGAAGGCATTTACGTTTTGCACGCCGATCTGATCATATCCCGCTCTTATCAGAGAGACTTCAAGACCTACCCAGGTAGAAATTAGCGCGATACCCGCAATCGGCGCGGCGGTAGCGTCGATGATAAAAGCGAGCTTTTCGCGGCTGACTCTAAATTTATCGGTGATCGGCCTCATGACGGGACCTACGATCAGGGCGTTTGCGTAATCGTCGAAAAATACGAAAAGACCCATAACCCATGTTGAAATTTGCGCCGAGATACCCGTTTTAGCGCGCTTGCTAATCCAAAGCGCCACTGCTTTCGTGCCGCCCGTCCTGCTAATCAGAGCGACCACGCCGCCGATGCAAAGTACCTGCAAAAGTACGCCCGCGTTGCCTTTGCTGGCCATCGAGCCCACCACGCGCGCGACCAGATCGGTAAAGCTGCCCACAAGCGCGGAGATCGGATTGTCGTTAACGACGGCGAGCATATAGGTGCCGCTAAAAACGCCGATGAAAAGCGATAAAATCACCTCTTTGGTGATAAAGGCAAGCGCGATCGCCACGACGGGCGGCACCAGCGTCCAGATGCCGAAAAGCTCGGCATTATGCTGCCTGGTCGCGTCATCTACCGCAAACGCGGCAACCGATAAAAACATTAGTAATAGAATTTTTTTCATTTTCTCGCCTTAAAATTTAATGCTTTTCGATAAAAAGCCCGGCCCAGCTCTGCTGCGTCGCCATCGCCTCAATCACGTTGATATTTACGCGGTGCGGCATCGCTAGGCAGCTTAGCACGATCTGCGCGATATCCTCGGGCAGGATCGCATCGACCCCCTCATACACGGCCGCAGCGCGCGCTACGTCGCCTTTAAAGCGTACCTCGCTAAACTCGCTCTTACAGATTCCCGGCGCGATCTCCGTCACGCGGATACCGGTGCCGCGCAGGTCGTTGCGGATATTGCGGCTAAACTGCTTGATAAACGCCTTGCTCGCGCCGTAAACGTGGCTACCCGGATAGGGCCACGCGCCCGCAGTCGAGCCGAGATTGAAGATATAGCCGCTTTTGCGCGCGATCATCAGCGGCAGCACCGCCTTGGTCGAATACAGCACGCCCTTGATATTCGTATCGACCATCGTCTCCAAATCCTCTACGGGCGTCTGCGCGATCCCCTCAAGCCCGAGCGCAAGGCCTGCGTTATTTACGAGCACCTCGACGTCTTTGAAATTTTCAGGCAGCGCGCTTACGGCGTCAAATACCGCAGCTTTATCGCGAATATCTGCGGCGATAATGTGCGTATTGCCTAGCTCGCCGGCTAGCTTCTGTAGCCGCTCCTTGCGGCGCCCGAGTGCTATGATCTTATAGCCCTGCGCGCTAAGCGCCCTAGCGATCGCCTCTCCAAAGCCGCTCGTAGCGCCCGTGATGAATGCCGTATTTTTCATATGATCCCCTTTACGTAAAATTTTAAATTTAGCGCAATGATAACGCAAAACGGATTTAGAATTTATGAATTTTATCTTGCGGCGCGGGCGCGGATGAAATAATACGAAGGCATTGGACGTGCTTCTAGCGCGCACGAGCTCGCGATAGAAAGCGGATTCGGCGAGCGCACTGGCTAAATTTAAAATTTTACGCCGTTCGTTTGTAGCAGTTTACTATAATCACTTAAATTTAGGGAAAAGGCAAATGAGCAAATTTATACGATTTATCCTCGTTAGTATCTGTGCTTGCGCCACTTATGCGGGTCTGAAATATGCTTTTATGCTCTTTATCACGTGGCTCATGTTTAGTGGGGTATATTTTGATGGACCGGGTACGCTGCTCGCCATACCGCTCACGTTTCTAAGCTCATCGGTTATATTTGATTATTATTGTATTGCGCTGGGCTCTCATCTGCTCTTTTTATCGCTGCTTAAAGGGCGCGATGTGAAAACGCGGTGGATTTTGCCTTTATTTTTTCTCATAACGCTCGCGTTTTGTAGTTTTTGCGTCTTAATCGGGCACGAAGATTATCAACGCATAAACGCGCTTTTTGCACTCTTGCTTATCTCTCCTTTTACGCTCATCGCATACGCCATCGTTACGACCGTAATCCTTGCCAAAAATAAAATTTCGGATTATTATCCGATCTTAGTCGCGATAATTTTTGTGCCTATTCATGCCGCCAGCATAGGGATATGGGGATTAGAACGAATATATTTTGGAGTATTTCTAAACGCGACAATACTGGGGATTTTTTATTTCACGGCGAAAATCGGGCGCGTAAATTTGATCGCACACAGACCCGTACCCGACAAAACGCAAAATTCTAAAGACCGCATTATCAAAACAATACAAAGCAGCGCGACATTTTTAAACGACGATATTTTGAAGAAGCGCTAAATTTTATCCTTTTTAGGAATTCTAAATAACGCTTTCGTCGCGAGCTACAAGCTTATATGCTTCCCGATAGGTCTGTGCTTTACCGACAAAACCTTCAAAAACTGCGCCGTTTTGCCTCTTGACGCATTGCTATCGCCATTTGATCAAATTTAAATCCAGCGCGATCTCGTCGTTTTGATCACGCCGATACCCTTATTTAGCACATTTTGCGCGATCTGTTTAACTTCTGCTAGCGAGTGCATCGCGAAGGTGCCGCACTAAAATTTATTCAGCTCAGCGATGTCCTCTTGAAGGTACGCCTAAAATATTTTTATGCTTACGTTCCACGCCGTCGCGATGGTAGGATTTGGTTTTAATAGCAACTAGCTCCAATAAAATTTCATCTGTCACGCACAAGGTCTTTTGCGTTTTTCGATTTAGAATTTGGGTTATGAGAATTCCATTCATCGTTTATGAATACTCAGAATAAATATTGTGGCTATTTTATACGTGTAGGGCAAGATAAAATTTGTAATTCTCAGGCGCAGCAAAATTACGCGCCCCATTTTACAAATGGTAAAATAAGGTGTGCTAGAATCGGTTCTCACTTGAAATTTTATTTAAAAAGCAAATCGGATTTTAGCTTGGAATAAACCTGTTCGCCTTTTAGCTCGCGGACGATTTGCAGTGCGAATTCCATCGCAGTAGCGGGACCTTTCGAAGTCATTATATTTTGATCTTTTACGACATTCGCCGAATTCGTATAGCCTGGGTGAGCGATCTGATTTTCGAAGCCTGGATAACAAGTATAAGAGCTTTTTAGCACACCCGCGGTAGCTAGCGCCCATGGAGCGGCACATATTG
>CAUVFI010000145.1:0-3439 GCA_963551055.1 uncultured Campylobacter sp.
CGACGATGCTTTACAAAAAGCAAAAGGACCTCGTGCTCGTCCAAGAAGCCCTCGGTCACGCAAGCCTCAATACTTCGCGCATCTACACCCACTTTGATAGCGACAAACTACGCCTTGCGGCGAAAGTCGCGGAGGAATTCGAAGAGTGAAATTTTAAAATTTGAGGTAGCGAGAGGCTTGCTTGAGCGAGATTTTTTGAATTTCGTTTTGAGACGGCTTTAAAATCGTTTTTATGGAATATTTTACAAGAATTTCAAAATTTTATTTTGAAAAATTCTGAAATTTGTTTTTCATACTAGCATAACAGAACCTAAAAATTTTACCTTGCGAGCTTTAGAATTTAACTCGGCAAAATTTAAAATTAACGCGCGAGCCTTAGAGCTTGATCGCAAAAGAATCTAAAATTTTACTCTTTTGGAATATAGAATAATTTACTTTTTAGATTTTCTCATGCGATTTTGCCTAAAATTCCAGATAAATTTAGTGCAAAATTTCATTTAAATTTTGACGATACGGGATTTCATCCGAGGATTTTATAAGCAAAAGATAATCGACATATTAAGAGGTAGCGGATATAAAATTTATCTGCAAATTCCGCAAGGATGGAATTTATGATTTAAAATTTAAACTCTCGAAATTTTATAGTTTGATTTGCTTTTAAATTCTCATCGCACCGTATTCGCCTTAAAATTAAAGACACAAAAGATTTGCCACCAAAGTTTGCTGCGAAATTTACCGACGCGAAGCTTGCTTCGTAAACAGCGCAGGAATCATATAAGAGAATTTATACTAAAAATTTAAAGATACAAAATCCATCGGCATGACTATTTTTAGATTTATTTTACGACAGAAATCCCGCTCTTGCGAGCAGGATTTCATTTCTTAGGGGGATAAGAAAAGGAGTTTAGGCTAAATAAATTTAGCCCGAGATTTCGTCTAGCCACGGAGTCCGCGACAAAAAGGAGCAAAAAGACGAAATCTCGCGCAAAATTTTAAGCCAATATTTAAGCGATCGGTTCGCGACAATAAACGAGATTTGCGATGGCTTCGAAAGCTATCGCAAAAACGCCGTGCCGCAAGCATCAAAATTAAACGAGTCTTTGTTTTTTGAAATACTCGCGCGGAGCCTTGCAGAGCGGACAGGCGCCCGGGGCTTTCTTGCCGCGATGAACGTGCCCGCAGACCTCGCACACCCAAACTTCCTCATCAAAACTCTCGAAAAAGCCCTCTTCTAGCAGGATCTTTTGAAGCTCGTTATATTCGCGCTCGTGCTCCTGCTCGACCTTGCCAATGGCATTAAAAAGGCGCGCAACCTCTTTTTTACCCTCTTCGGTCGCGATTTTAGCGAAGCTCGGATACATGCTCTCGTGCTCGTAGCGCTCGCCGGCGGCGGCGTCGAGCAGATTTTTATCCATCTTATCAAGCGCTATGCCGGCAGCCGCATGATGTGCCTTTAGCTCAGCTCTGGCATGCCATTTTTCGTTTTCGGCGGCCTCGTAAAAATGTCGCGCGATGGCGTGAAAGCCCGCCTCTTTGGCTAAATCGCCGTAAAGATCGTATTTATTGCGCGCCTGAGACTCGCCTGCGAATGCCTTCATTAAATTTACCTGCGTCAGATCCTCGGTGATGCATTTCATCGGCTCGCCGCAGCAGCTAAGCGCGCCGCCGCCTACTTTTTGCACCTCGACCTCCGCGCCGCATTTTTCGCATCTATATGTTTCGTATTGTCTCATTATCAATTCCCTATCAAAATTTTTAGGGAATGATACCAAAGCTACTATTAAATTTTACTTAATAAATTTTATTCTTCTCAATAAATTTATGTTTTTGAGAAAATTTCAGCACGAAATTTCCATCCGCAAAATCTAAACTTAAGATTTTCCAAAGCAAATGGAATTTCAAGCGAAAGTGCTAACACTCGATCATCTAAAAATATGAAATTTAGTTTTCTGACTCATTTAGTCTACGATTTCAAGGCGAGCCACATCATTGGAAATTTTTTAAAATTTAAAGTTATCTCAAAAATAATTTGCTATTTTGCCATATGGTCTTATTTCACGAGCATATTGCAATGCTCGGCAAAAAGTAGCTTTAAATGCGCCAACGAGCCGCCCGATTGTAATTATGAAGCGTTAAAAGCGTAATTAAGGGCGTTGTAGCATTACCATTCTGCCGCTATGATCGGTAATATCTGAGAATTTATGAATGTCAAATTCTAAGCCGCAAATCGAGCAAGGAGGAAATTTATCGATTTCCTTCTCGCCTAAAAGCGAGCAAATTCCGCCTATTGCCGGATTATGTCCAACGATAAATACGCATTCCGCGCTAGCTGCGTTAAAATTTCGCATAACATCTGTGCTAGAAATTTCCACATCATTGCAAGATAGCGCATTATTTTCGCTAATGCTAGCGGGAATTTTAGCGCTCTTAAAAGTAGAATTTTCAGCGTTTGCGTCGCGATGTTTTTCGCTACTCAGACCAACCACATTGTATTTTTCAACATTCACACCGCACCCAAAAAATCGTTTCTCATCCAAGCTGCGAACAAACTTTGCCAAATCCCATAAGCTTGCGTCGTATAACTCTTGCAATGGCGCTACTCTTTTTGTCGCGCCCAGCGCGTTAGAAATAATTTGCGCCGTATGGAGTGCGCGTATAGCCGAGCTTGTAATAATTAAATCAGGCACAAGCCTCAAGCTACGCAGCTTTTCTCCGAGTTTAATTGCGCAAAGTTCGCCCGCATAGCTTAATGTCCGCTCAAAATCGCTTCCGTTGTCTCTTTGCGCCTCGGCATGTCTTATAAAATATATCCGTTTCATCTGCATCCTTTCATAAAATTTTATGTATAATTTAGCGTTAAATTCTACAAAATTCTAAATTTTTTCTGGATCATTCCAAAGCCATAACCGACCACAAATCCCGCTATGTGCGCATACCATGCCACATTTACGCCCATTAACATCGGCGCAAAGCTCATTATCAAAATCGCGACAAAAATCCCGCCCGCATTGCGTTCATCAAAATAAGCAATCACGCCTAAAAGCACGCAAATAGCGCCACTAGCGCCTACGATATTGACGATTTCTCCCATGCTCATGGCATAACGGATATAAATCAGACACAAAGCGCCACTCAGCAGCCCGCCTGCGATGTAAAGTAGCGTAAATTTTATCCCACCGAACGCTCGCTCTAAAATTCCGCCAAATTGATATAAAACAGCCATATTCATCGCTAGATGCATCGCTCCGCCGTGCATAAAAAATGAACTTAGTAGCTGCCACGGCATTCCTTCAAAAAAATACGGATTGAGCCCGAAAAATAGATAGGACTTAAAGCCGAAAAAATATTCTAATGCGAATGAAATCACGAAAAATAGGACATTCACCACAATGATC
Source organism: uncultured Campylobacter sp. (assembly GCA_963551055.1). Classification (GTDB taxonomy): domain Bacteria; phylum Campylobacterota; class Campylobacteria; order Campylobacterales; family Campylobacteraceae; genus Campylobacter_B. The sequence continues at coordinate 3,396 of CAUVFI010000145.1, forward strand.
GCGAGAGTAAATTTGCCTGATTGCATGAAACTCCTTAAATTTTT
>CAUVFI010000146.1:0-3430 GCA_963551055.1 uncultured Campylobacter sp.
ACGACCTCGCTATCAAGCTCGCTAAGAAGCTTTAGCAGCTCCTCATATTTCGCGGCAAGGGCATCTAAATGCGCGAGTGGATCGCTTTTGTCGCTTGATTTGCTAAGCGCAAGATAGGTGATAGGTCCGATTAAATTTATCTTTAGCGCGCAGGAATCCTTAAAATCGTTATTCTTCGCGGTCTTGTACTCGCTTAAAATTTTACTAGGATTTAGGCTAAATTCCGTATACGCCGAGATCTCGGGCACGATATAGTGGTAGTTTGTATTAAACCATTTCGTCATCTCCATCGCGACTGCGTCTTTACTGCCGCGCGCCATCGCAAAATACTGCTCGTGCGCCGAAAGAGCCGCAAAGCGCTGTGGGATCACGCCGAAAAGAACACTGGTATCGAGCATCAGATCGTAGTATGAAAAGTCGTTTACGCTAATTAGGCCGCTCCAAGCATCCAGCTGATATTTGATGTGGCGATCTTTTAGCTCTGCGGCGACTCGCTCTAGAGCGTCATAATCGCACTTGCCCGCCCAATAGCTCTCCAAAGCCTTCTTTAACTCGCGCTGCTCTCCGATACGCGGAAAGCCCGTAACGTAACTCTTCATCTCTATCCTTTGAGTAAAATTTTGGTATGAAAATGTTGATTTTATCTAAAATTTCTTTTGCCGTCATTAAAATTTTAATCTAATCTTGAAAATGAACGAAATTTTATATAAAAGCGCAGGGGTGGAATTTAGCCAATAAAATCTGAAATGGAATTTTTATCGACGAAATTCCATAAGTTAAAATTTTAGGATTGAATTTAAAGGCGTTAAATTCATCATAATTTAAACCTCGTCGCAAAATTCTACTAAAACTTAGTAAAGTCTTGCGACGAAGCTAGCCTTACCCAGCACACCGCAAAGCCACTGAGCATCAAGGCTCTATGAAAGCGATGCAATGCCTCAAAATATGAAAATTCTTAAAATTTATAATTATATCCTGCGTAAACGCCGTATTTTTTACCGTCGTTATCTTCGATATAATCGCCGTCTTTGTACCACGCCTTGCTTGCTTTAAAGCCCATTTCAATCTCGCTATTGGAGCCAAACTCATACGCGGTACCTATCTTGCCGCCCAAAATAAAGCCACCCAGCGTATCGTCCGCTCTAACCCAGCCGCCATTGCTATAGTCTATTTTAACTTCAGTATCTAGCACCGAAAGCCCAGCGTAAGCACCTAGGACGAGCTTAAATCTACCGAAAAGCTCCGGCGTAAAATCCGCACCGGCTACGAAATCGTGCGTGCTCCATTTAACCTTTCTTTTCGAATTGGCATTCGAGCTGGAATCCTCGCCCTTAAATCCGTAAAAATACCCGCCGTAAGCTCTAAATGTGCCGAAGTCATATCCGGCCTTAATGCCGATTTGCGGCTGTCCGTCATCAAAACCTGCGGCTTGGTTTTTGAAATTGTATCCGCCTTCGCCGCCTATGAAAAGCCCCTCCGCCATCGCGCTTACTGCAGCTAAAGAACTAAGCAACAATGCTTTTGCAACTAAATTTCTCATCTTTACTCCTTTCGGTGAAATTTCATCTCAATGATAGCGACACGCTTCAAAACCTAGGCTAAATTTAAAGTAAATACATAACATTTACGATTTTTAGTGACAAAATTTTAAAGTATTTTTGTAATTTATTTATAGCCAGTATAAATTCTAAATCTCAGCATATAATTTACATTATAATTTTATCGCTTAGTAACATATGCTTTGTAAAAGCATAATGCAATAAGAATTTACGATTCCTCTGAATATAAATTTATCTTAATAACTTGTAAATTCGCGCAGAATTACTTAAGTAAACGGGCTCAAACAGATCTTTATCATAGTTTTCCAGCACAAAAAGTTGGATAAAGGCTGATTCAAAGACCTTTTTATCTAAGATCAAAATTCTTTGGTAATTTGGCAAAAAAATAACGTAAATATTTGACTTTGTATCTATTTGCTTAGATATTTTTTTTAGCTCTCCATTTACTTCGCCTACTTGATAGTATGAGTTAATGCTTAATTTTTCCCCATTATGGACGACATATTCGGGTTCGACGCTTGGTAATTCAACGCCTTCGCCTAAAATTATGCTTTTACCATCCTTACCTATTTGTATATCATAGCCAACATAAGCTAGAGGTCCTGTAAATTTCTCTCCGCTAGCTATATCTATAGAAGTAAATTTCCAAATGTTTGGTAATATATCTATCATTTTAGGCACGAAATAATAATATATATCCCTAGTTTTCTGTGGAAGCTTGAAATTCTTATCGCTTAAGGAACTTAAGAATTTATTGATATCCGCTTCGCCATAATCTTTTTGAATTTGATATAGATTTAGTTTAAATTTATCTTCCAGTTTAGGATCAAATTTTTTACCTTGCGACTTTTGTATATATTCGACATTAAGCCTTGCCATATTAGCAGAGCTTACCTCATCTTTATTAAAGGAAAACGCACTCATAAAAGTGTATTCTCCTGCCTGTCTACCTCCAGGATCAGCTACTACTTTTACATCAGAGTAATATCTGATTAAATATCCGTAATCCCACCACGATAGCACATAATCCTCCCTGCTAGCTTTATTTTTTAGCTCTACAAGAGGATTTATAGAGTCTTTCGTAAGCGTAGGCGCAACTCGGAATTCATAAATAAAATCCATGCTAGGCATTAGTGCCAAACAGGTTAAAATAGCCAACAAAGTACTTCTAAGCCAGGTGCGTATTTCAAAGTAATTCAGCGTGAAATATATAAAATAAGCAAATCCAAGCGCTATCATCGGCGTAGCGTACATTGTAAAGCGAGTTCCACCGAAAAGCGCTAAAACTCCAAGCGCTATCATCGGCAAGGTTAAGATGAACGAACGGAATTTTATCAACAATAGAGCCAGTCCCCCTACTGCACATATGAATATAAATAGATGCCCACTAGATTCAAGCACAAATTTTATGAAATTAGCGTTTTCTACCTCATTAACCGTATTTCTAACGCCGTAGAAGTAGAAAATTTCCTCTTTGCTTACATCCTTTAAGATGTATGCTTTAAGCTGTACTGCTATGGGCGTAAGTCCGCCGAATATGACGAACGTAATTGCGACGATCACGCCCAAAATCCGAAGAGCTTTTTTGCTTTTATGGCTTGGAATTTTAATCATTAAAAAATATAAAAACGCAATTAGTGCGATTTTAAACAATAAAATATAGTTTACGATTATTGTCTCACCTTCGTAATACGCGCCAAATTTTATAACCGCTGCGACCATAAGAATAATCGCTTTGTAATTTTCCTCATTGCGTCTACTAAAAATCAAAGTATAGATTAAAAATATCACTATAATCGCCATATTTAGAGAATACGAGCTAGGATACCACCAATCATAAATCACCGTAAAAACGGCAGGTAAAGCAAAGC
>CAUVFI010000147.1:0-3422 GCA_963551055.1 uncultured Campylobacter sp.
CGACGACTTTTAAAAAAACATTGATCTTTGCATAAGCTTTCAAATTTTACTCCTTCTACGCTTTGGCGCGTTTGCGTTAAATTTAGCCGACGGCGAGCTTATCTAGCTCGATTAAGATTTTAAATCCGTACGCGAGTTAAATTTTAGCCTGCGGCACGCCCCGTCTAGTGCGATCAAAATTCAAAACCGCGTGCCGTGAAGTGCGCGCCGCGGAATTTAACCCGCGATCGCGGCGCCCGATACGTAAATTTTATAAAGCGCGAAATTTTAATCCGCAACGCATGCGGCCGAATTTCAACCCGCGGCGCAAATCTATCTTAGCGATTAAAATTCCAAGCTGATAAAATTCTAGCCGCACCGCTGCACGCCGCACTAGGTCATAAATTTAGTTTAGCGATACGCCGCCCGCTGCAAAATCAAACCCATCGGCACAGACTACGCATTACCGCAAGCCGAAATTTCATTCGACAAAAGCTGCTTGCTGCGCCGCAATAAGCCTAACCTGCGCGCTTTTTAAATCGCGAAATTTTAATCTCGCAGTGCGTCGCCGTCGCGCGGCAAAAAGCAAATCAAAACGCCGCTTGGTCGCGTTTAAATTTAGCCCCATGGATTTATTCCTTTTCACAAGCGAACGTCGCCTGCCTAGTCGCACGTTTAAATTTACGCCGCTTAAGGCCGATTTACGGTCTGTGCGCAATAAAAAAGCGTGATCGCTCACCCGCTGCTCCGCACGATAAAATTTAACCGCGCATGGCGGCGCGCTATGCTAGCAAATTTAAAACGCGCCGTATTTATGATCGCTTCAAAATTTCAAGCTTGAACCGCCAAAATTCCGCCGCAAGCAGGGCCTGTGCGCCTTAAAACACGCCGCCCGCGATCGGAACATCATTCCAAAGATACCTCACCTCGCCCGCGCCAATCTCGATGATTGAGTAAAAATCGCCGCAGATAAGCAGGTAGCGCCCGTCCGCGCGGCTCGCCAGATCCTTTGCGGTGAGTTTCTTGCCCAAGATCACGTCGCGCGCGTCGCCGTCGTAAAAGTTCGGCGCGAGGTCCAAAAACTCGAGCGGATTTAGCGCCGCCTCATCCGCAAAACGCGGATTTTTCAAATCGAAAGCCCCCTCGCTCTCCCGCCTAAGCGCGCTTAGCGTACCCGCGGCGCCTAGCTTTTCTGCTAAAATTTGCGCGAAAGAGCGCACGTAGCCGCCCTCGCTAAGTGCTACGCGAAAGCTCACGAAGGGGTGAGCGTAGCTTAAAATTTCGGCATCAAAGACTCGCATCGAGGCCTCTTTCAGGCTCACCTCTTCGCCCGCGCGAGCGAGCTTGTATGCGCGCACGCCGTCAATTTTCTTGGCGCTGAAAGCGGGCGGGATAAATTTTATCTCGCCACGCATTTGCGCCACCGCGGCGTCTAAAACCTCGCGCGAAAGCGGCGGAATTTGTTCCACGCGCCCTATGTTTTCGTTATCGCCGCTTGGGCTCTGCGCGCCCAGCCACAGCGTCGCGGTATAAACTTTTGGCTCCTTTTTCAAAAATCTAAAAAAACGCGCGTATTGCCCGAAAGCCACGATCAGCGCACCGCTCGCGAATGGATCGAGCGTGCCGCTAAAGCCCGCCTTTTTCACGCCGTATTTGCGCTTAAGAGCGCTTAGAAATTTATTGCTACCGATGCCCGCGGGCTTGTCCGCCAAAAACAATCTATTCATAAGAACCGATCTTTTCTACGAAATTTGACATTATTACGCGTGAAATTCCGCCGAAATTTATAGTGAGCCGGTCGCCGTTTACCGCCGTGATCTGTCCGATCCCAAATAGCTTGTGTTTGATCAGCTCGCCCTTGCTAAAGCCGCTGCTTTGCTCGCGCAGCGGCTCTTTGGCTACCAAACCCGCCTCTGCTATAAACCTGCTAGCATCCAGCCTCTCGCGCTTGCCGCGATAAAAGCGGCTAGCCGCAAAGCTAAGCGTGAGAGTGCGTTTGGCGCGCGTAATCGCTACGTATGCAAGCCTACGCTCCTCCTCTATGTCATTGCTGTCGCCCAAAAGCGGGAAAAAGCCCTCCTCTAGTCCGATTACGAAAAGGTGCGAAAACTCAAGCCCTTTGCTCGCGTGCACGCTCATTATATTTATCGCATCGCCCATGATGGCGTCTTGATCACTAAGAAGACTCAGCTCGTTTAAAAATTCCGCCAGATCAAAATCGGGCTTATTGCTCGCTTCGTCCTTCAGCATAGCCAAAAACTCGTCGATGTTCGCTACCCGATCGGCGCCGTCCGGAAGCGAGGCGTAGTAAGCCTTTAGCCCGAAAGCAGGCTCCAGCGCGTCTATTTTTTTGATAGTATCGGCTAGCGCGGAGATAGAAGCGATGCCGCTTTTAAGCTCCGCTAGAGCCTGCGCCGCCTTAGCGCTAAGCCCTGCGTCCGGCTCGCTAAAGGCGTCAAATAGACTGATAAGTCGCAGGCGTGAAAGCTCCTCGAGCTTCGCCAGTGAGACCTTGCCGATACCGCGCTTGGGCACGTTTATGATCCGCCTCATCGAAAAGTCGTCGTGCTCGTCATTTACTAAGCGTAGATAGGCGATCGTATCCTTGATCTCGGCGCGCTCGTAAAATTTTACGCCGCCTACCATTTTGTACGGGATTTTGGCGCGATTCAGCCCCTCTTCTAGCGCGCGCGAAAGAGCGTTTACGCGGTAAAGCACGGCGATTTGAGAGGGCGCTACGCCGCTTGAAAGCAGCTTTTTGATAGCTTCTGCGATCTTTGCCGCCTCGATACTCTCCTCGTCTGAACGCAAAATTTCGATCTTTTCGCCGCCGCCTTTCATGCTAGTAAGGCTCTTGCCGAGGCGGTTTTTATTATGCGAGATAAGCTCGTTGGCGGCATTTAAAATTTCATCCGTGGAGCGGTAGTTCTGCTCGAGTTTGATAAATTTTACGTTTGAGAACTGATCTTTAAAATTTAGAATATTTTCTATCCGCGCGCCGCGCCAACCGTAAATACTCTGATCGTCATCGCCCACTACTACGAGGTTTTCGTGCGCGGTGCAGAGCTTTTGCAGCAGTTTGAATTGAATGTCGTTGGTGTCCTGATACTCATCCACCGTGATGTAGGCGTAACGGCGCGAAATTTCATCGCATAGCCGTTCATTCGCGCTTAAAATTTTATACGGCAAAATTAGCAGATCATCGAAATCTACTAGATTATTCGCCACCAAATACGCCTCGTAGCGCTTATACGCATCAGCGCAATGCGCGTAAAATCCGCTATACATCCTACTTAGCTCGTCATCTTCGCCCTTTAGAAGCTCGTCGATATCTTTGGGGCCGATCAGAGAATTTTTGTAGGTTGAAATTTTAGCCGCCAATAGCGATGTGGGCAAATTTATCTCAAAGCCCTTGATGATCTTTTTCTTATCGTCGGTATCGA